>CAMATG010000048.1 GCA_945860645.1 Candidatus Sulfopaludibacter sp. SbA3
GCTGATTCGTGGGAAGGAAAGGGGGCTGGCGAAAGCTGGCCCCCTTTTTGTGTCTTGTATTATGGAAACGATGCCTAACGGGTTCGCCCCTATTGACACTATTACGATCCGGGGCTTCAAGAGCATTGCGGCAATTGAGAACCTGCCGCTGCGGCCGATTAACATTTTGATTGGCGCAAATGGGTCGGGGAAGTCGAATTTTGTTGGTGTGTTTGCGTTTCTGCAGGCGTTTGGTGAGGGGAAGCTTACTGAGTATGTCGCCATTCGCGGGCGCGCCGAGAGATTCCTGCATTTTGGATCCAAACAGACACCGGCTCTCTTCTTCCGCGTTTGCTTTCGGAATCCTGAATTGGACTTCCACGCCCGCTTTATATCTACTGTGGATGAGGGCTTCTTCTGGGATGGGGTCATTCCCGACTTCGCATTTGAGTCGCGGTCTCCCTGGCACATCTTTCATGTCCACGACACGAGCGCTTCATCGCGGATGCGCAAGAGCTGCAGACTCGATGACAATGCATTTCTCCTCGCGGATGCATCGAATCTACCGGCGTTTCTCTATCTGATTCAGCGGATGCACCCGGACTCCTATCAGATGATCCGGAAGACGGTACAGCTTGTGGCGCCGTTCTTCGAGGACTTTTTATTGAATCCCCTGAATTTGGCGCCCGATGACATCAAGCTCCAGTGGCGTCATAAGGGTTCGGATCAATATTTTGACGCGGCTTCGCTGTCGGATGGAACCCTACGATTTATTGCACTGGCCACACTATTCCTGCAACCGAAGGAGTTGCGGCCATCGCTGATCCTGGTGGACGAGCCGGAATTGGGCTTGCATCCTTATGCGATTCAACTCCTGGCATCGATGATCAAGCAGGCGGCAACGGACTCTCAGGTGATCGTTTCCACGCAGTCCCCCATTCTCCTGGACCATTTTGAACCTGAAGATGTTCTGGTCGCTGATCGTGTGGGTCATGCGACGCAGATTCACCGTTTGGAGTCCGGGCCGCTGAAGGAATGGCTTGCGGACTACAGCCTCGGGCAGTTGTGGGAGAAGAATGAGATTGGGGGGCGGCCGAGTCCCGAATAGCCGATGCCACGCCTGCTTGTTCATGTGGAAGGCCAAACAGAAGAGACGTTTGTCAACGAAGTTCTCGGGCGGCACCTGTATGCCGTTGGCTTTCATTCTGTGGGGGCCCGATATATCGGCGGGGCACGGCGGAGGGGCGGGATCTGCGGCTGGGCGGAGGCACGCCAAGGAATCGTGAACCACCTGCGGCAGGACGGTCAGATCTTCGTCACGACGATGGTGGACTACTACGGATTGCCGCAGAGCGACGGCCGTGAATGGCCAGGAAGGGCCGCCGCCGCGTTGTTGCGGTCCGATGACCGGGCGAGTTTTGTGGAGAGCCACCTCAGTCAAGATGTACGCGAAATCCTGGATACGAACCGGTTTATTCCTTTCGTCGTGATGCACGAGTTCGAAGCCTTGCTGTTCAGTGATTGCGCGGCCTTTGGCCGGGCTATCGGGCAGCCGGAGCTTGCGCTCGAATTGGCCGCAATCCGGGATGGCTTCGATACGCCTGAGGGGATCAATGATTCGCCCGAATCGGCGCCCTCCAAGCGAATTCTTGCGTTGAAGCCGTCTTATGAGAAGCCGCTCCTGGGAGCGCTGGCTGCGTTGGAAATCGGGCTGGAGAAGATCCGTGCGGAATGCCCGCACTTCGACGGGTGGGTCCGGAGACTCGAGTCGCTGGTCACCTGATGCGGTGATCGGTGAAGGTGAGCAGCGGAATGGGGCTGCTTTTGGGCATGTGACAGTTGGCGCAGTTGGGCTCGCGCGGGCAGGGCGGTTTGGCTTTGGGCGAGTGGCAGGCGAGGCACTTGGCGTCGTAGGCCATGGCGGGCTTCACGTCGGTGTGCGGGTCGTGACAGGTGACGCAGGTCAGCGCGTCTTTGCTGGCCGTGTAGCACTTGCTGGCGGTGAGGCCGACGGGGGCGAAACGGATGCTGGCCGGGTCTTCGATTTCCGGTTGCGGCGAGGCGTATTCGCGGTTCGGCGAGCGGTGGCATTCGGCGCAGAGGGCGATGTCTTTTGTGCGCTTGATCGTGGCTTCGCGCGGGTGATTGTCGCCCTCGCCATGGCAGCGCTGGCAGTGGATGCCGGGTTGGGTTTCGCTGGTGGAATGGCAGTCGAAACAGCGTCTGGCGTTGGCTTCGCTCTGCACGATGCCGAAGGCCATGTCGAAGCCGTCGGCCGGTTGGGCGGCGTGCCCGGGGGTGAGGCTCAGCCGGCCGGATTGCGGGTACTGGCTGATGCGGTGTTCGATCCAGCGGCCGTCCTGTTTGAGCAGCAATGTGCGGGCGAAGTGGCCGGCGCCGAAGCTCCATTGGATCGGGGCTTCGCGGCGGACGCCGTCACGGGTGATGGCGAGTTTGGCGGCGTCGTAGCTGTAGAGCGTGCCGCCGCGTTCACGGAGAGTCTTGCCGTCGAAACCCACGCCGGTGTAGGGTTTCAGCGCGTTGGCGTGGCGGGATTGGGACTGAAGCTGCGCCTTGTCGGCATGGCAGGTTTGGCAGGGCGCGGCTACGGCTGCGCAGGTTCCGAGAATAAATCCAATTGCCGCGAGCGCGCCTTGTCGGCCAATTCCTTGACGCGCGCGAACACTCGCTGGGCGTCCGCCTTGCGGCCCGCCTCCTGATAGACGCGGCCCAGCAGATAGTACGCTTCGCGGAGATCGGGATCGTGCTTGACCGCTCGTTCCAGGCATGGAATGGCTTCGGGTGCTTTGCGCTGCTGCCAGACAAGTTTAGCCAATTGGTAGTTGGCGCGGGGGTGGTTGGGTTTTTGGGCGAGCGCGTTGCGGAGGAGTTGTTCGGACTCTTTGGGGTCGCCGCCTGTGAGGGCGAGCGCGGCGCCGAGGGTGAAGTTGGCTTCGGCGCTATCGGGAAAACGTTTGGCCTCGGCGCGCCATTCGGCCACCGCTTCGGGCAGCTTGCGCTGGCGCCACAGCACGGCGCCGATGTGGAGGCCGAGGGTGGGGAGATTGGGATTCAACGAGCGCGCTTTCTGGAACGCGGTCATGGCATCGGCGTCCTGGCCTTCGCCGAAATAGGCCTGGCCGAGGGTGAGTTGGAGTTCGGGCGAGGTGCCTTGTTCGAGCAACGGGCCGAGGAGTTTCTGCGCGTCGGCGGGGCGGTTGGACTTGGTGTACGCGGTGGCGAGGCCGATCAGCACGGTGGCGTCGTTGGTGGGGGTCAAGGCTTCGAAGGCCTTGGCGGCGTCGACGAAGTTCTCCAGTTCGAGCAGCGTGAGCGCGCGCAGTTGCAGCGTTTGCCGATGGGCGGGCTGATACTTCAGAAATTCGTTGAAGGCGGCGAGGGCTTGTGGCCACTGGCGCTGTTTGTAGTGTGCGAGGCCGAGGTTCAGGTGGATGGGCGTCAATGATGGCGCGGCCTTCAGCGCCTTCTGGTAGGAGACGATGGCGGCGGCGTAGTCCTCGCGGCGGGCCTGCACGGCGCCGAGATTGGCCAGCGCCTGGGCGTCGGCGGGATTGGTTTTCAGGTGGAGCTTGTAGGCCTGCTCGGCATCGGCCAGGCGGCCGGCGCGGAGATGGTCGTTGCCCTTATCGAACGCGGACTGGGCGGCGAGCGTGAGCGTGCAGAAGAGGAGCCGTTTGAACATGAGGACTCCCTGGTATTGTCGCTCTAATTGGGCAAGCGGATGTGGATATTGGCGTAGGAAACGGGGGGATTCTGGCCGACGGCGCAGGTGAGGGTGGACGGGCCGGCGGGCCAATCGGCGGGGATGATGGCGTCCACCTGATAGACGCCAACCAGGCCGGGGGCGTAGGCGGCGAAGGGGAGTTCGAGGCCGCGGACGGCGTCGCCTTGGAGGATGTAGCAAGCGAAGGGGGCGAGAGGCTTGCCGGTTGCGTCAACGGGGCCGAGGCCGGTGAGCCAGAAGTGGATCACCGAGCCGGCGGGGGCGGGGTTTTCGGGGGTGACGAGCGATTGAAAATCGGCATGCGCGGCTTTGGCTTCGCTTTCAAAGGCCGCCGTGTAGATCGCGGCAACGGGGTCGCGCTGGAGATTTAGATTGTCGCTGATGGCGAAGGGGGAGCCGGGGCGGGTGATCAAAAAGCTGTTGATGGAATCGACGGGGAAGTCCCAGGGGATCTGGACTTCGTAGGAGTCGGTGGTGCTGGCGATTTTGGGTAGTTGACGGCCTTGTGAAGTGATTGTGAGTTCCTCGGGGAAGGGGCCACCGGAGAGGCGGAGGAGGGAGCCGGGGACGGCGCCGTAGGAGGTTTGGCGGGCGGCGCCGGGGAAGGGTGGGTAAAGCTCGGTGGGGACGCCGTTGGTGATTTTGGTGAGGCGGTTGAAGCGGGTAAGGACGAAGAATGATTGGCCGTCGGCGGCGAGGAGAACTTCCCGGATGGGGTCGGGTGATTCGTAGATTTGGTTGGACGAGAGGAGGATGACCTGGCGGTCGCTGTGAACGAGGAATTCGTCGCCGGAGGCGGAGGGGGAGAAGCCGGTGAGCGGGGTCGCGGAGGTGTAGATTTCGCGGAGGGGATTGAGCTGGTAGAGGGTTGATTGTGTCAGCGCGAAGAGTTTTTGGCCGTTGGGGAGGATAGCGGCGGAGACGACTGCTTCGGGGAGGGAAAATTCGGTTCTGGCGGTGGCGGCGACGAGGGTGACGGCATTGCGATTGTCCACGGCGTTGGTGAGGAGCGTGCCGTTGTCGGCGATGGCGTAGACGGGGTGAAGCGGGTTGAAGGGAGGGAGCGTGGTGGTTGCGCCGGAATCGATATCGATGAGGCGGGCGGAGAAATTGGGGAAGCCGGCATCGAAGAGCCAGCGGCCGTTGCGGCTGAGGCGTTGGGTTACGCCCTGGGCCTTGTAATCGAATGGCCTGCCGTTGCGGGTGAGGGTGACTGCGTTGCGAGGGATCCAGAACATGCAGCTGCCGAAGCAGGGGGTGTAGGTCACCATGCCGCGCGTTTGGCCGTCGGCGGAGAGGAGGGGTGCGAGGGGTTGGAGGGCGGTGTATGGGTCGGCGGCGCGGAAGAGAGAGGTGGGCGTGCCGGGGGCGTAGGAGTAGAGGCGGAAGACGCGGGCGGGGTCGGCGGGGGTACCGTAGTTGCTGAGGAACTGGAGTTCGGAGCCGTCGGCGTTGGTGGCAAGGCTGCTGATTTGGGCTTGCAGCGCTGTCGCTAGGAAAAACACGAGCGCGTACTTCATACCCTCAGGCTAGCCGCCCTAGGACTTGAGCGCGGTAAACAAAGCTTCGAGGATTTCCTCCCCATATTTGCGTACTTTCTGCGGGCCGATGCCAGGGATGAGGAGCAGATCCTCCATCGTCACGGGTCGGCGGAGCAGCAATTCGGCGAGGGTTCGGTCGTGCAGAATGACGTACGGCGCGACGCGGTGGCGGCGGGCCATGTCGCGGCGCCAGGCCTTCAGTACGCCGAGTTTGGAGTCGTCCAGTTCGGCCTTGTAGATGATGCTCCGGGCGGGTTTCGAATCGTCCTTCTGCAGCCAATCCGGCAGGCCCGCGCAGACGTCGCAATCGCCGCATTTGTCCCAGGATTTGGGCGTTTCGCCGAAGTATTCGCAGATCTGGCGCATTCGGCAGGTCTCGTTTTCGACGAGGTTTTTAACGGCGTGATACCGCTGCCACGCGGTCTCCTTATTGCTCTGATCCTCCATCTGATCGATGAAGTGGACCAGGATGCCGATATCGCCGCGGGACCACAGCAGTAGGCAATCGGCGGGCTGGGTGTCGCGCCCGGCGCGGCCGGCTTCCTGGTAATACTGCTCCGGACTTTTGGGCAGCGAAAGGTGAATGACGCAGCGGACGTCGGGCTTGTTGATGCCCAGCCCGAAGGCCAGCGTGCCCACCATCACATCGGCCTCGCCGTTCATCCATTGCTCCTGGTTCGTGCGGCGGGAATCGGTGTCCATTTTGCCGTGATAACAGAGCGCGGGGATGCCGCGATCATTGAGCATGGCCGTCGTTTCCTCCACCATTTTGATGGTGGAGGCGTAGACGATAATCGACTCGCCCTTGTGGTGGCGAATGGCGCGCAGCAGCAGCTTTTCCTTGTCCTTCTTCGCCGATTCGCGGACGTAGTAGCGCAGGTTGCGGCGGGCGAAACTGGTGATGAAGGTGCGCGGCTGGCGGAGCTTCAGCTGCGTCAGAATATCGTGCCGCACCTTGCGCGTGGCCGATGCGGTGAACGCGGCAATAGGGGCGTCGGGAAAGTGGTCGCGCAGCAGTTGGAGTTGGCGATACTCCGGCCGGAACTCGTGGCCCCATTCGGAGATGCAGTGCGCTTCGTCGACCGCGAAGAAGCCCGGATTGGCCTGCCGCAGCCATTCGGTGGTGCTGGGCACGGCTAGGCGTTCGGGCGAAAGATAGAGCAGCTTCAGCTCGTTGCGGTAGATCTTCCGGAAGACTTCCTTGCGCTCTTCGGCGTCCTGGGACGAGTTGAGCACTGCGGCCGAAACGCCCAGCTGAGCCAGTTGCGACGACTGGTCCTGCATCAGCGCGATGAGCGGGCTGATCACCACGCACAGCCGGCCGCTGACGATGGCCGGCAGCTGGTAGCAGAGCGATTTGCCGCCGCCGGTGGGCATGACAACGGCGACGTCGTGGCCGTCCAGAATGCTCTGCACAATCTCTTGCTGCTTAGGGCGGAAGCTATCGTAGCCCCAGTATTCGCGCAGCGTGTCGTGGAGGTCCAAGGTCTATTATGGCCGCATCAGAACCGGCTTGGCGCCGGTGACGATGGTGGACTGTTTGATCTTGTCGATCTCGCGGCGGGCGATTTGGGCCCACTGCGAGGAGGGGTCGATTTTTAGATAGGTCTGCCAGTGGCTGAGCGCCTTCATCATGTCGCCTTGGCCCTGGTGGAGGAGCGCCAGGTTGTAGTGCGCATCGGCGTACTGCGGCTGGATGCGCAGGGCGGCGTGGTAGTGGGCGTAGGCGCGGTCGGGGTCGCTGCGTTCGTCGTACAGGTTGCCGAGATTGTAGTGGGCGAGCGAGTAGTTCGGGTCGGCCTCGACGGCGGCGCGGTAGTAGTGTTCGCTCTTTTTCCAGTCGCGCTTGTGGAAGAAGATGGTGCCCAGATTGACCAGCGCGCCGGCGGCGTTCGGGTTCAACTCGATGGCCTTGGTGTAGGCGTCGATGGCCTCTTCCACCGGGGCGTTGGACTGCTCCAGTTCGAGGCCCTTCTGGAACCAGAAATCGGCCTGCTCGCGGTTGCGTTGCGGCTCGTGGCGGGGGGCGAGGGTGCGGGTCTTGTCGGCCGTGTCGAAATCGAAGAACATCTGGCCGGTGACCGGTTCGATCCGTTGGCCGGAGTACTGCACGCCGATGCGCTTGCCTTCGGTGAAGATTTTGACGTCAGCGGGGCTCTGGCCCAGGCGATCGTGCAGTGATTGAAAGGACTGCCGGATACGGCGCACGGGGATCTTCTGCTCGCGGAGCGTATTTAAGGTACGAAGGGTAAGAAGGTCCGAGAAGGCGTAGTTGTCCGCCGACGAAATGAGACCTTGCTTTTCCCAGTTCCGGAGCTGGCGCTCTTCGAGGGAAAGGACCCTGCAGATTTCCTTGCGAGTCCACGATTGTTGGGTGACCGGGGCCACGAAAAAAGCATAACACGCCCCCTTGTGGACTATATGTGGAAAACCCTTATATGTTGTGGGTAAGTTCTGGGCCCTACGACCCTATGTACTTGGCGTACAGGCTTCGCGCCACTCCGACATCAATAGTACCTTTGATGATCGCGCGGCCATCGGGGAAGATAGTCATCTCATAAGGAGCGGGGAAGAAGCGGAGAGCGAACTCGTTGGCGCGGACGGGGGCCAGTTTTTCGAGGCGGGCTTTCAGTTCGGGGAGGTTGAGCGGTTTGGAACGTTCGTGAATCTGGACGGCATCGCGGCCGCAGAGGGAGATGGGGGCGCGTTTTTCGCCGTTGAGGTAGGGGAATTCCGGGTCAGGACCGCAGGCGGGGCATTGGGGGTCGCGGGGTGGCTGGTCGATCTGACGGACCGATCCATTCCATACGTCAAGTGTAGTAATACGAAGGCGCGGTTGATGGCCGGAGAGCAGTTTGATCGCGTCAGCGGACTGGATGGCGGCGATGGTGGCGGTGATGGAGCCCAGGACGCCGGCGGTCTCGCAGGTGGGTTGGCCGGATTTGGGCGGTTCGGGGTAGAGGCACTGGAGGCAGGCGGAGGCGCCGGGGAGGATGGGCATGGTGATACCATAGCTGCCGACGGCGGCGCCGTAAATCCATGGCTTATTGGTACTTAGAGCGAATTCGTTGACCAGGTAGCGGGTCTCGAAGTTGTCCGTGGCATCGAGGAGGAGATCAGCCTCACCGAGCAGATCCTCTATATTTGTAGGATTCAAATCGGTGATGTGGGGGATAACGGTGGTGCCGGAGTTGATCCGCGCGATAGCCCGAGCCGCCGCCGCCGCCTTGGGCATGTTGTCGCGCGCATCCTGCTCTTCAAACAGCCATTGGCGCTGCAAGTTGGACGGTTCCACATAGTCGCGATCGAGGATGATCAGCGTCCCGACCCCCGCCCGCGCCAGCGCCGCGGCCTGGAACGTCCCCAGGGCGCCGCACCCAATGATAGCCACCTTCGACTGAAGTAGTTTTTCCTGCCCGGCTTCCCCGATCGGCGAGAAGAGAATCTGGCGGGAGTAACGTTCACGCTCTTCCGGGGTCATTTGGCTCTAGGGTAGCATGGCGATTTTTGCGCGCCCCCAAACGCCGAAGATCTCCAGGATGGCCTGGAGATCTTCGGAACAGCGTGCCCGGAACCGGTTAGTGGATACAGAACTGGTTGGCGACGGTGAACGTGTTGCGGATCCAGTCGGTGGTGCCGCAGGCTGGCGTGAACGTGTCGTCCTGCATGTCCACCGTGTTGAACACGCTCTTATTGCCACGCACCAGGTTCTCCGCCGCACCCGTGGCCACCCGGATCCCAATCTTCGTCTGCGTGACCTGGTTCTTGGTGATGTCGTTCTCGCTGGAGTTCGCACCGACGTGGATACCCGTCTCGTTGGTGCGAACGATCGTGTTGTGGTGGATGCTGTTGCCGTCCGAGTTGTACAGCTCGATGCCGAAGCCGAAGACGGGAGAGGGCGGGCTATTCGGATTGACCAGCGTCAACCGTTCCATATTCACGTGGTGGATGTGGTTCTTGTTCGCGTTGAAGGCGCCAATGCCGCTCCCCGCGCCGCGGATCTGCAGATCGTGCACGTGCCACTTGGTGTCCACGGACGCCGACCCGGGCACGCAGATACCGATCGCCCGGCCAACGCCCGAGATGACGCCGTTCGTAATCTCCACGTTTTTCAGAGCCACGCAAGCCGGCCCCGAAGAGGAAATGAACGCGGCGGCCACGCCGTTGCCGGTGAACGTGAAGCCCTTCATATCCACCTTTACGCCGTCGGCCTGAATGAAGATCGTGGGGATCTGGCCCGGCGAAAAGCAGCTCAAATTGCCGGTGAACTCATAGGTCTCGCCGGCCACATTCAACTTCTGGCCGCACTGCGTAACGGGCGTCGCCGCCGAAGCGCTCATCGAGAAAAACGCCGCCGCCGCGGGCAGGAAAGCGTTGCGTACAAACTTGGTAAACATAGTGGTGATCTCCTTGGTCTATTGCTTGTCTAAGATGTTGTTGGCCTTTGTTTATCGGCCTCACAAGCAATGGCGCGGAGATCACCGGAATGTTCTCATCACTCGTCGCGCAAAATTTCGAGCGGCTTCTGATCCAGAATCCGATAGCTCGCGCCCCACCCGGCGCCCATCGCAATCAGCGCGCTGCCGAAGATGGCAATCCCGTTCGGCGCCCAGTCAAACTGGAACTTCGCGTCCAGCAACCGCGTTAGCAGGACGTTCGTGAACGCCACCGCCAGCAGGCTTCCCATCACGCCCGCCACCAGCCCCAACAACAGAAACTCCACCGAGAAAATCGCCGCCACTTTCGCCCGCGTCGCACCCAGCGTCTTCAAAATCACCACCTCGCGCACGCGCCGCATGCGGCTGCCGGCAATGCTCGAAGCCAGAATAATCACCCCGGCCAGAATCGCGAACGCCGAGATGAAACGCACGACTAAAGCCACCTGGTCGATCACCTCCTGCACCCGGTCCAGCACGTCGCTCAGGTTGATCACCGTAATCGCCGGGAACTTGTCGAACGAGACTTTCTGCAACTGCGAAATCTGCGCGGCCTTCACGCGAATCGCCCCGAAATACAACATCGGAACGCTGTCCAGCGCCCCCGGGGAAAACACGAATTCCGCGCCCGCCCCCGGCCGCACGCTCTCGCTGCGATGGATCGCCGCCACCCGCGCATAGATCCGCCGGCCCGAAAGTTCCCATTCCGTCAACGAGCCCACGCGCAAATTCAGGATCTTCGCCGGCTCCGCCAACACCGAAACCTCCGGCTCCTTCGGCGTCCCGGCCTTCCACCATTTGCCCTCCACCACCTGCGTCTGCGGCGGCAACTCGCGCGACCACGTCACCGTCCGCGCCCGCAAAAACCGCTTCGCCGGACCGGTCAAATTCGTCTCGTTCTGCGGCACATTGTCGATCGACTTAAGCCGCCCGCCCGCCGTCGCGTTGATGGCGACTTCGCCCTCCACGCCCGGCGCCGTCTTCAAAAACGCCGTCACCGGGTCGCGGTCCGCCGTCGTGATATTGATCAGGAAAACGTTCGGCATCCCCGGCGGCGCGCTGGCCGAAATCTGCCCCAGAATCGAGCTCTGCAGCAGGTAAATCGTCAACGTAAACATCACGCCCAAACTGAACGCCACCAGCACCGCCTCCGCGCGATTGCCCGGCCGGTACAGGTTCGCCAGCCCATGCCGTGCCAGCGCCGGCAGCTTCAAACCCGGCACCTTCACCACCCATCGCAACAGCCGCAGCAACACCCACGACAACCCCGCCAACAGCACCAACGCGCCAATCAACCCGCCCACAAACCACCCGCCCACGCGCGCCGCGTCGCGCCAGTTCGCATCGATCAAAAACGACGCCATCCCGCCCAATCCCAAACAGATCAGCAGCCCCGCGCCCAGCGACGCCCGCTGCTCCGCCCACCACACACCCCACGATTTCGGCACGCCTTCCATGTCCCGACGGAAAATCAGAATCGGCTTGATCTGCCGGATTTCGAGCAGCGGCGGCAACACGAACAGCAGCGTCGACAGCAGCGACAGCCCCAGCCCCTCCGCAATCGAAATCCATTCGAACTCCACATTCGGCGCAATCGGGAAGAAGTTGCGGATCAGGATCGGAAACGCCTTCTGCACACCCGCGCCCAGCAACAGCCCCAGCGCCCCGCCCGCCAACGCCAGCAGCACCGCCTGCAGTAAATAGATCTGCAAACTCTGCGACGATCGCCCGCCCAGCGACTTCATCACCGCAATCGCGTCCATCTTCTGCTGCAAGTGCGATTGCATCGCCATCGCCACGCCCAACGCGCCAACAACCAGCGCAATCAAACTCACCAAGCTCAGAAAGGTCGTCGCATTATTCAGCCCCCGTGTGATCAGCGGATGCGTCTCGCGATAGTCGGCAATCACGGCATCCGGGAACACGCCCGTCAGCTCCTTGCGCGCCGTCAGAATCATCGCGTCCGCCTGGCCGGAAGGGAACTTGAACAGGAACCGCTGCGAACTCCGGCTGCCCTCTTGCAACAGTCCCGCGCGCTCCAAATTCGCGCGCGTCAACATCACCCGCGGCCCCACGTTCACCGAGCCCGACATCCGGTCCGGCTCGTAAGTCAGCACGCCGCGAATCGTAAACTCCGCCGTGCCCAGCTTCACAACAGCGCCATCCTTCAACCCGCTTCGCACCAGCAAGTCTTCTGAAACCGCGACACTCGCGCCCTCCAACGCCGCCGGCAACGCCGCGCCCCCGGCCAAATCCACGCGCCCATAAAACGGATACTTCGCCGGGTCCACCGCCTTCACCGCCACCAGGATCGGCGCGGCCAACTGCGGCGCACTCAGCATGGAAACGGTCTCGGTAATCCAAGTCCGGTCAATCGCCCGCTCGGTGAAGGTGTCAAACACCCGCTGTTGCGCCGGCGTCGGCAACTCAAAAACACGCACGCTTAAATCGGCCGCCATCAACGTCCGCGCGTCTTTCAACAGCATCCCGCGGAACGCGCGCGAAAACCCGCGCACGCCCGTCAGCGAGCCCACGCCCACCGCCACTGCCAGCACCACAAAGGCGAATTTCGCAGCCGCCGTGCGCGAGTCGCGCCAGGCCAATCGGAGCGCGGTCTTAGCTCTCATCGCTGACAATCACCCCGTCGCGCATGTGAATCCGCCGGTCCGCGCGCGCCGCCAGCTGCGGGTCGTGCGTCACCAGCACCAGCGTCGTGCCCTCTTTCCGGTTCATGTTCAACAGCAGCTCCAACACGTGCGCGCCGTTGGCCGTGTCCAGGTTCCCCGTCGGCTCATCGGCCATCAGGATCGGCGGCGCCAGCATGAACGCCCGCGCCAGCGCCACGCGCTGCTGCTCACCGCCGGAAAGCTGCACCGGGTAGTGGTCCCGCCGGTCAGCCAGCCCCACTTCCTCCAATAACGTGCGCGCCCGCTCACCGCCATTGCCCGCCGTCCCGGCCAGCTCCGCCGGCAGCAGCACATTCTCCTCCGCCGTCAGCGTCGGAATCAGCTGGTAGGACTGAAACACGAAGCCCAACTTCCGCGCGCGCAACAGCGCCAGCGAGTCTTCATTCAGCCCCGTAATCTCTTCCCCATCCAGCTGAATGGACCCGCGGCTAACAGTATCCAACCCCGCCAGCAATCCCAGCAGTGTGCTTTTGCCAGAGCCAGACGCGCCCATAATGGCAACGAACTGCCCCTGCGGCACATCAAAGTCGATACCGCGCAAAATGTCCACCGTGTGCGTCGCGGTGGCGATAGATTTGTGCAGTTCGCGAACGCGGACCGCCGGGTGCAGTGCTGGGTTTGCCATAGGATGGAGATAGGTGAAGAGACTACTTCTCAGTTTGATGCTTTTCGCGGCCGCTTGCGGTACAAAGAGTGAGCCCCCCCCGCCCCCGCGTGTAGAGCCGGTCCCCATGCCCACCGCCGCGGCCGATCCCCGCCCCATCATCGTGGCCTTCGGCGATAGCCTCTCGGCCGGCTACGGCGCCGAAGACGGCATGTCGTACCCCGATTTCCTGCAAAAGGAAATCGACGCCGCCGGCCTGAAATACCGCGTCGTCAACCAGGGCATCAGTGGCGACACCACCAGCGGCGGCCTCGCTCGCGTCGACCAAGCCACGGCGTTGAAGCCCTATCTGATCATCCTCGAACTCGGCGGGAACGATGGCCTCCGCGGCTTGCCGCTCACCGTCACCCGCGACAACCTCGACAAAATGGTGGCGGCGTTCAAAGAATCCGGCGCCAAGGTGATGCTGGCCGGCATGACGCTCCCGCGCAACTACGGGCCGGACTACGTCAAGGAGTTCGAGCAGATCTACCCGATGCTCGAAAAGAAGCACAAAATCACGCGGATGAAGTTCCTGCTCGAAGGCGTCGCCATGCATAACGACCTGATGCAGCAGGATCAAATCCATCCCACCGCCGCGGGGAACAAGATCGTCGCCCACAACGTATACCAAGTGATCGCACCGTTACTCAAAAAATAGCCATGCTACTCACCACCACCTCCACCATTGAAGGCAGCCAGATCCAGTACCTCGGCGTCGTCAGCGGAGAAGCCATCCTCGGCGCCAACATCTTCAAGGACTTCTTCGCCGGCATCCGCGACATCGTCGGCGGCCGCTCGGCGGCTTACGAAGGCGAACTCCGCAAGGCCAAGGACATCGCCATGTCCGAAATGCAGCAGCAGGCCCAGCAGCTCGGCGCCAACGCCGTCATCGGCATCGACATCGACTACGAAACTATCCAAATCGGCAACGGCGGCGGCATGATGATGGTCAGCGCCTCCGGCACCGCCGTCATTCTGCGTTAAACCGGAACCGCGCGGCGTCCCAAACGTACGTCGCGCGGGTTCGTTTTTCCCCCGGCTGCCGGACCGTCTCCACCGTCACCCGCCCCAAAGCAAACGTCACCCGCGCGACCGTAGTAAAAACATCCCCACTCGGATGCTCCATGGCCGTTTCCTGTTCGGTCACAGTCAACACCGGCGCCATCCGCCCCTCCCGCATTCGCCATATCTCCAGAACGGTCCGCGAATCCTCCGTCCCCCCGCTCCGCGTCCTCACGATCAAATCCGACACCCCCACCGCCACCGTCTCCCGCAACTCCACCAACCGCTCCCCATCGGCCTTCACGAAGTTCCACCAGGTATTGAACCGCCCCGCCTCCCGCCACCCACCCCCGGCAGAATCCAAAACCACCGCAAACGCCCCCGCCCCCTCCCGTTCAAACCGAACGAGCGCCTCCAACTCCGAATCCCCATCCAACTGGACGCGCTCCACCCGCACATCCAAAGCCCCATCCTTCCGCAGTTGTTCCACGAAGGCCTCCGGACTCCCCAACACCGCCAAAAGCAAAAACGAAACAACCATCCCCTCAGATTACCCCTGGAGCCGTGCTACCGGAAAACCCCCAGCTTTCCGAATTCCCCGACCACCCCCCAGACTTCCCCCTCAGTTTCCCCTTGGTACCGCGTAACCAGGAAAACCCTCCTTTACAGACTTCCCGTACCCACCCCGCCAATAGGATTTGAAACGGGATCCAGAAATGCACACTCTAACCACACAGCCTTGTGAAAACGCCCGCCCTGCTCATCCTGCTAGCAACCCTCGCCACGCCCGCCCAATCCCTTCGTGAGGTCGCCGTTGCGCGCCCAGCTCCCGAAAACGCTCGCATCGCCATCGGCTTTCTTGGCGCCCTCGAACATTGGGACGACCCCAACCGCTCCGTCCGCAAAGTCACCCTCCACCTCCGCCAACAAGGCTGGCAGGCCGAAAGCTTCTCCCACCGCAACCTCCGCACCGCCAAGAAGACCATCGACCAGGCCCTCGACCGCAACCACAATCACCGCATCGACCCCGCCGAAGCCGCCTCCGCCCGCATCGTCATCTACGGCCAATCCATGGGCGGCGCCGCGACCATCAAACTCGCCAAGTATCTGAAATCACAAGGCGTGCCCGTCCTCCTCACAGTCCAGGTCGACAGCGTCGGCACCCACGACGGCCGCATCCCCGCCAACGTCCACGCGGCCGCCAACTTCTACCAGAAACACTGGTTCACCATCCGCGGCGAAGACAAAATCCAGGCCGCCGACCCCCAACACACCCAAATATTGGGTAACTTTGAATACGAGTACCCGCTGTGGCATCCCCACACTTGGCCGGAGTCCTGGCCGCGCCGCATCTTCGGCGGCGCCCATGCCCGCATGGAGGCAGACCCCGCCCTCTGGTCCCGGGTCGAAACGTTGATACAGGAAGCAGGAATCCCGAAGTGAAACGACTGATTGTACTTGCCGCCCTGGCGCTCTCCGCCTGGACCCAGACCGCCGACAAGCCCGTCGACATCGACGTCAACGCCGACAAAATCTGGACCGACACCGGCATCGATGTCGCCCCCGGTGAAGCCATCGCCCTCGAAGCGTCCGGAAAAATCAGTTACATGGGCAAAGAAACCGGCCCCGAAGGCCTAGTCCGCGGCTGGGCCGATCTCATCAAGGTCTTTCCCCTCAACGACGCCAAACGCGGCGCCCTCATCGGCCGCGTCGGTGACAACGCCGCCACCCGCCCCTTCCTCATCGGCGATCGAACGGACCGCCAGATCGGCACCGCCGGCCGCCTCTTCCTCGGCATCAATCAAGGCTCCATGGACAAGGCCGTGGGCGTTTACAAAATCAAACTCACCCGCACCAAAGGCGCCACCACCGTCCGTGACACCCAGCAGATGCTCAAGAGCCTCACCAAGCTCACACAGGAACAAGTCGACAACGTCCCCAACCGCG
>CAMATG010000049.1 GCA_945860645.1 Candidatus Sulfopaludibacter sp. SbA3
AGATCTGGCCCTTCATCGTGCCCTGACCGTTGGCGATGATGGCGCCAAAGTGGGTGCGGAACCCCTTCACAATCACGCCGGAATCCATGCCGGCCGGAGCCTTGATGGCCGTCACGGAGTTGCCCGGGGCTGTGGGTGCGAACAGTTCCAGGCCCAGCGCCTTGGCGGCTTCGCGGGTGGCCTTGGCCAGCAACTGCGCGTTTTCGATCAACTTCGCCATGCCCAACTGCTTGATATAGTCCAGCGCGGCGTTCAACGCGATGATGTGCGACGTGTTCGGCGTCCAGCTGGACCCCTCACCCTTGTCGATCATCTTCTTTTCCTTCTTCAGGTCGAAGTAGAAACGCGGAATGGTGGCCGTTTCATTGGCTTTCCAGGCCTTGGCGCTGACGGTGACGAAGGCCAGACCGGGAGGAATCATGAACGACTTCTGGCTGCCGCCGACGCAGATGTCGATACCCCAGCCGTCGATGTCGAGCGGCATGGTGCCGATGCCGGTGATCGCGTCGACGATGAACAGCGCGTCGGTTTTCTTCACCGCCGCCGCCATTGCTTCCACGTCGTGCATGGCGCCCGTCGAGGTTTCCGACGCCTGGACCATGACGGCTTTGGCATCGGGGTTTTCGGCCAGCGCGGCTTCCACGCGGTCCGGAGTGACCACATCGCCGTATTCGGCCTTCAGCACGACCGCGTTCAAAGAGTACGCCTTGGCGATCTCCACCCAACGTTCGCCGAACTTACCGGCGCAGCAGATGATGACTTTGTCGCCCATCGACAGGAAGTTCGAAGCCGATGCTTCCAACCCGCCCGAACCGGAGGAAACCAGAATGAACACATCGTTGGACGTGCCGAGGACTTCCTTCAGCGAAGCCAGCGCCTGGTTCTGGATTTTTACGAAATCCTGGGTGCGGTGGTGGACATCCGAAGCCATCATTGCGTGGAGGGCTGGCGGATAGAGGGGCGTCGGGCCCGGTGTCAGGAGACGTTGCTTTTTAATATGCATGGGATAGGAGAAATGAGAACTGCTAGAGCGTACAATTAGGATAACAAAACATGCCTCTCCTCGATCAGATACAGAAGGATATGGTGGCCGCGATGAAGGCCAAAGACGAGGCCCGTCTGAGCGCCATTCGCATGGTGAAATCGGCCCTGCAGAAGTTCCAGATCGACAGCATGAAGCCGCTGGACGAAGCCGCGGAAATGCAGGTTTTGACAACCATCGCCAAGCAGCGCCGCGAGTCCATGGAGATGTTCCGGGCCAACGGGCGCGCCGAGCTGGCGGATAAAGAAGCCGCCGAACTGGCGCTGGTGGAGGGCTATCTGCCCGCCGCCCCGTCGGACGAGGAAATTGATGCGGCTATCGTCGCCGCCATGGCCGAAACCGGGATTACCGATAAGTCGAAAATGGGTCTGGTGATGAACGCCGCCAAGGCAAAGCTCGCCGGCAAACGCGTCGACGGCAAAGCCCTGAGCGAAAAAGTGCGCGCCAAGCTCGGCTAGTAGCCGAGCTTCACAACGCCGTCTTTTTTGCCGCCAACCGAGCCATCCCGCAGCCACTCCAGCGACGCCTGGAACAACAGCAGATGGTTCTTTTCCCACAGTGCGTTGTGGGACGTGCACCCCAGGTCCAGGAGCACCTTTTCGGTCGCCCCGAAGTCGTCGTAGAGCGCCCGGACATTCGCCGGCAGCGCCTGTTTATCGTGCGCCGCGGCGACGAACAGGGCCGGGGTCCGCATCTTGCCCACCACCTTTTCGTTCCAGCCCCAAAAGGACAGCAGCGGCGCCCGCCGGACGCCCGGGCCCCATGTGGACGCCTGCGGATCGGAGGCCAGCATGTCGGCCCACACGGCTTCCCGCGCCTTGGGGTCCACCTGGTCTGGGCAGCCAAGTTGCCGGTCCCAATTGGCATCGAGCTCCGCGCGGGATTGCGTGGCGAAGGCCGCTCCCGCCGCGGGCACTTGCGCAGGGACGGCGTCGGCCGAGCCCCGCCGGTAGGCCGGCGCCAGCAGGATCAGCTTCTTCACCTTGTCCGGATGCTGCGACGCATAGCCGCCCGCCCGCGGACCGCCCAGCGACCACCCCACCAGACTCACCTTTTCCACCTGCCGCAACCCGCGCAGATAATCGACCACGGCGCCAATGTCATTCCAATCGGAGGCGATGGTCGTCATCTGCTGGCCATAGCTAGGCGCGCAGGTCGCTCCGAAGACTGCCTTTTGCTGCTCCGCCGCCAGGTTGCACGGGTCGTTCATCGCGAGTGGGCGGGTCGAGCGGCCGTACCCCGTCATGTCCATGGAAAACACGTCGTAGCCGGCCTTCGCCAGATAGGCCATCCAGCTGTAGTCCTGATAGGGGACGTCGAAGGCGACCTCCGCCGGCGTCCCGGCGCCGTGGACGAACAGGACCACCTCTTTCCCGTGCCGTGCGCGCGCCACTTCCCGAACGTAGATCTGCGTTGTCTGGCCGGCAATTGACGGCACCGTGGACTTCACCCGCACGTAGTGGTCCAGGCGTAGAATTCGCCCGCTATCGTCGCCGAAACAGGTCAGCCCAAAGGCGAAAAGAAGTACCGCCGCGTGTCGCATGGACACAACTATATGGGTACGCCTCTCATAACGGCAAGTCGCCCCACAAATCCCGGTTGCCAAAATTCACGAAACTGTTATTCTGACCGTAACTGGGATTTTTGGACAGTCCAGGCTCCTGAATTGCCAAACGTGCCCCGTTTCGACTCGATCAATCGGGGTCTCCGCTAGAGGGGTTGTCGTTGGGGAAAGGGTCTCTCTAGCGGAGACTGACCGTTATCTGGATATACGGTCCAATTCGGAAATGGTTCCGTTAATCTGTACTTTTATTCACCCGGTCCAGCTCTTTTAAAAGCGAGTCGAAATCGGTGAAGGGATCCCCGCCGCGCTGGGCCCAGCGGACACGTCCTTTGGCATCGATCAGGATGGTCGAATGCAATTCCAGACGCTCGAAATCGTCGTAGGACAGGAACCGTTTGGAGTTCTCGAACCGGTCGTCGGACAGCAGTCGGAACGGCAGCGGTTTCAGCTTCACGGAGTCGGCATTGTCTTCCGGCTTGTTACTGGAAATCGCCAGTACGGCCACGTTCCGCTTTTCGAAATCGTCTTTCCGTTTCGCCACCGCTTGCAACTGCTCCAGGCAGTGCGCACACTCCTGGCCCAGATAGAAGATCAGCACCACGTTGCGGCCAGCGTACTCCGCTAGCGAAACCTTTTTCTTCTGCGGGTCCAGTGCGTCCAGTTTCGGCGCGGCGAACGGTGCCCACTGGTCCGGGCCCATCGCCGAAAGCGTCGTCTTCCGATAGTTCCTCTGCGGTCCCGGCGAAACGTCCGTCGCTTTACCCGCCACGGTGGGCGGCGCGTCCGCGTCACTCCAAACGTGTAGCAGGCGCCCGTTGAACGCAGCCGCCTTGTTCGTCTCGCCTAAAGCGCTGTGCGCCTCGGCCAACCCCGCCAGCGCCCAGGCATTGTTCCGAACCAGTTCCAGGCTCCGTCCAAACGCCGCCGCCGCCAGCACCGGACTCTTCGCCTGCAGATAGGCGCGGCCCAAGTCGTCGTAAACATTCGACGGATAGAACGGAGGATCGTTCTGCTCCTGTAGGAGCGCGCCCCACGCAATCGCCGCCTCGCCCAGTTCCGTCAACCCCTCCAGCGTCTTCCCCGAAGCCAACAGCAGCTTCCCCTTCAGTTCCCGCACCATCAGCCCATGCCACGACTTCACATAGTAGTCGTCCTTCTTCTTCACTTCGTCCTGCAGTGCTTCCAGCTCAGCCATCGCCTTCCGCGCCTTGGCCACATCGCCCAACCCCAAATGCGCCAGCGCCTCCACAAACGGCCGCTGCACCTTGTTGCCCAGTTTCGTGTCGTCCCATTCAAACTGCTCGGACTCCAACAGTTCCTTCCACCGTCCAAACCGCACGTACGTCCGCAACAGAATAATCTGCGCTTCCATGTGCACCGGGAATTCGCCACTGCGCCGGTTCACCTTCTCCATCCGCGGCGCGGCCAGCAACTGCCGTCCGGCACTCAGCGCGGCCTTTTCCATCCCCAACTGCGCCTGAATATAGGCCAGGTAGTTCTTGTTGTGCGGATAGTTCCAGTTCTCAAACGGGAACGTCTGGCGGTCCTGCATGTACTTCTTCTCCACCCGCGTCGCCGCGTCCATGGAAATCGCCGCTTCGTGCCACATACCCGCGCCGGCATAGACGTGACCCGGCATGTGCACCGCGTGCCCGATCCCGTACGCCACTTCGCCATACTTCCGGCAGCTCTCCAGCGCGAACTCTGGATCCTTGCCGTCCCAGTTGTGAATCCGGTAGTGGTGGGCGCCTGGATGATTCGGCGCCTTCGCCAGAATCTCGCGGATCAACAACTCCGTCCCCATCCGGTTTTCGCCCATCGTGTCCAACGCCAGAAACGCCTTCGCCTCCAAATCGTCCGGATACTTCATCACCAGCCGTTCCATGATCAAACGCCCGGCCCTACCGTCGGCCTTCTCCCCCACCTCCGGCAGCACGGCGGCCGCATCGGACTCAATGTACATCCGCTCCCGCTCAGTGACGGACGCCTTCCGCTTCACCGCTTCCTGCAGGAACTCCTTCCCGCGCTTGCCGCCGGACTGGCTCCGCGCCAGGCCCCACCACGCCATGGCGTTCTCCGGTTCCAATTGCAAACACCACCGGAACGATCGCTCCGCCTCGTAATACCAGAACGAGTGCAGCAGCACCACGCCCTGGTTAAACCACTTCTGCGTCTCCGCGTTCTTGTGCGTGATCGGGAAGGAAACGGTGCCTGTGCCCGGAATCTCCCAGGGTTTTTGGCGGGGCCCCTCGTTGAAGCCTTCGCCCATGTGGGAATGCCCTTGCCGGTACTTCGCCGGCTGCGCGCCAATCATCAGACCGAACAGAAACGGAAGAAAAATCGCGTATCGCATCTTCCTCCATCTTCCGCTGGAATGCCTAGAAAAGGAAATCTCTCGATCGGTCTCGTGGCGCCAGTCCGCGGTTGAAAAACGTGACCATCGGCGTCATCGCCCGCAGGCGTTTGACGATTTCCGGTAACAGCTTCGGCGTCACCGCTAACCCCAAATCCAGATCTGTCTTGAAGTAATACCACTGCTTCTTCTTGATCCATTCCAAGGCTGGATCTTCCGGCGAAAACCCCTTCGGCGGCCGCGACAACGCATCGCCCTGCAACGTACCCACCAGTTTCGTCACAGCCTTATCCCCGGCGAGCTTGGAGAACTCATCGAAATGCCCCGAGATATGCTGACGCAACCGCAATAACTCTTCCGGACCCGGCATGTACACGCCCGCCGCGAGTTCAATCTCATCGGCGCCAACGCTGAAGTAGTACCCCGCCGCCGCGTGCTTATCCGCCCCCTGTTTATGCAGGTTCGCGGCGATGTGCGTCTTGTACGGCGTCTTGTCGTGGCTGAACCGCGTGTCCCGGTAGATCCGGTAAATCGCCTTCGCCGGCTCCGTCAAATAGTCCGGCGCGAAATCGGCCAACTCCGCGTTCACCGCCTCCACCAGCGCCACCATCGGCGCCTTCACGCTCTCGTCGAACACAGCCTTCCGCGGCGTGAACCACTCGCGCGTATTGTTTGCTTTCAACTCTTGCAGAAACGTCAATCCCTGCTGGGGAAATCCGGAGAACCGAGCGGCCATATGGCTCTAGGATGCCGCACTCGCCGTGGCCATCGCATTCTCTTCCACAATCCGCCCGTCGAATAGCCGGATACTCCGCTCGGCGCACCGCGCGAACCGAGGGTCGTGCGTCACCATGCATATCGTCGCCCCGCCCGCGTGCAACTCTTCCAAAAGCGTCATCACCGCCTCGCCGTTCTGCGAGTCCAGGTTTCCCGTCGGCTCGTCCGCCAGTAGCATCGATGGACTTCCGCCCAATGCCCGCGCCACCGCCACTCGTTGCTGTTGCCCGCCCGACAACTGCGACGGGTAGTGCTTGGCCCGATGGCTCATGCCCACGCGCTCCAACGAATCCAGCACCGCCTTCCGCCGCTCCGCCGAAGGCATGTTCCGGTACGTCAGCGGCAGTTCCACGTTCTCGTAGACCGTCAAATCGCCAATCAAGTTAAACGCCTGGAAAATGAACCCGATCTCGCGGTTCCGGATCCGCGCCCGCTCGGCCGCTTTCAACGAAGCCACCGGCTGCCCGCGCAACGTGTACTCCCCGCCCGAC
Organism: Candidatus Sulfopaludibacter sp. SbA3; assembly: GCA_945860645.1. Classification (GTDB taxonomy): domain Bacteria; phylum Acidobacteriota; class Terriglobia; order Bryobacterales; family Bryobacteraceae. Next base: position 6,228 of record CAMATG010000049.1, read on the forward strand.
GGCGAATCCAGCAGCCCAAGAATCGCCAGCAAAGTCGACTTCCCGCACCCCGATGGCCCGGAGATCGACACGTATTCCCCGCGGCGAATCTCCATGTGGATGTCGACCAGTGCGTGCGTCTCCACCTCATCGGTCTGGAACACTTTCTTCACGCTGCGCAACTTGATGATTTCGTCAGTCATTACTCACTCCTGCAGTAGTTCCACCAGATAAGCCTGCGCCTCTTTCGAACGCATGTTGCTTAACCGGCGGACGATTTCCTTCTTCATCCCCGCGTCGTTTTCCACCCGCGCCAGTTCCACCAGCACGCCCGGCTTGCCGTAGTCGCCCAGTGCGGCCACCACCGTCACCCGCACCCCGCGATCAGTTTCGGTCCGGTACAACTCCTTCAACATCTCCGCCGCATCCGTCCGTCCCAGTTGCCGGATGGCTTCCTTCTTAAACTCCAAATCCGCCTCGGCCTTCACAATCTGCAGCAGCATCGCCCGGTCCCGCGCCCGCGCCATCCCCTGCAACGCCATCCGCTTCACGGCCGCATCGGTCGAACCCTGATAAATCTCACTCAGCGCCCGAGTCGCCTCCGGTGTCGCCACCGCGCCCAGATAATCGATCGCGGTCAACTGCAAGTCGGGATTCGCCCCGCCCCGCGCATACTGCGTCACCACTTCCCGCGCCCGCCCGTTCCGGCTCTGCGCCAGCACATACAGCGCCCGCTGCTTCATCCGCGGCGAACTCTTGCCCGACGCCAGGATCTTCTCCAGCAACGGCACCGCCGATTCCGGCTCATTCTGCACCAGTCCGTTCAGCGCCAGCAGCTTCAAATCCTCATCGTCCTGCGACGCCGGCGCGGGCTGCCGGATCTCCACTTCCAGTGCCTTCGCGTCATTCTTCCAACGGCTCGCCGGGAAGCCCGATTCCAATTCCCCCAGCACCGCCAGCGCCTCAGAGTTCTTCCCCAATCGCCGCAGCGCATACGCCTTCCAGTAAAAGGCGCCCTCGGTCCGCGCGCCCTTCTCTCGCACCACCTGATCAAACAGCAGCACCGCTTTTTCATACTGCCGCTCATCGATCAACCGCACCGCGCTCCGGTACAGATCCGCTCCCGCCCAAGTCATCTTGGGGGCGGGGTGCGGTGCGGGGTGCGCCGCCGGAACCGGAACTGGTTGTGCCAGCATTCCGCCGGCCATCATGAGCATCGCCAATCCAATACGAGTTTTAATACGCATACGTTCCTCGAAAGTCACAAAATTCCTTCTCTGCCCGTTCGCACCTGAATGGCGAACAGAACACCCTTGGCCTCAATCCGCCGGCGCAACTCCTCGGAACCGGCCGGCGCATGGGCCACCTCCACCAGCACTTCTTCCAAATCCTCCAGCAGTTGCCCGGTATCGGTCTGGCCCTCGGCCTCCGCTGTCTGCCGATACAACCGGTTATCCGCCAGCAGATCCTCCGCCGTCTCCCGCGTCCACTCGTCTGCGGTGTCCTGGCCATTCACAATCTCCGTCAGCACCAACCGACTCGATTCCAAATGGCTCTCCAGCGCCACCTCCAGCACCCGGGCCGACACGTTATCCCGCTCGGGCGCCGGTGCCTCGTGCCCACCGCCAAACTGCAATGCCACTCCCACCATCAGTCCCGCCGCCAACGCTCCCACCGCGCCCCACGCATATCGCCGCACCCGCTCCGGTACCGCCCCGGCGTCCATTGTGTTCAACAGCCGTTGCAGCGCCTGAAACTCCTCCCGGCAAACCGCGCACGCCTCGACATGCGCACGGGCGTCATCCGCTCCCGCCTCGCCGTAATAGAGCAGCACCAACTCTTCTTCCCTTACATGGTCCATAACGTAATCACCACCAATCCCACCCACGGTCCCAACACCTGCCGCAACTTCCGCACGGCCCGGAAAATAGACTGCTTCGTCGCGTTCTCGCTCAGCCCGAGTTCCCGCGAGATCGCATCGATCCCCATCCCCTCGTAATGCCGCAGCGTGAACGCCATCCGCTCCTGAAAACTCAATTGCCGCATCGTCGTCGCGATCACCTCTCCAATTCGCCGGCTGTTCGCCTCCCGGTCCGGTCCCGGAGCCTCGCAGGGCGATTCCAATTCGCTCACCGGGTCCACAAATCGCTTCCGCTTCCGGATCATGTCCAGCGCGCAATTGGCCGCGATCGTGCCCACCCACGTGGCGAAGCTCGCTCGCGATTCATACCGCCGGATCTCCCGAAATGCCCGCAAAAACGCCTCCTGCACAACCTCCTCCGCGTCACTTTCGTTGCCAGTAATCCGGTACGCCAGCCGGAATACACCCCGGCTGTGCCGCTCCACCAGCAGCCCAAACGCGTCCCGATCTCCCTCAATCACCCGGCCAATCGCCGCCAGGTCCGTTTCTTCCATTCCCAAACTTAGACTCCGCTGCCCCATTCCGGTTAGCCTGAAAAGGATGACGTTTTCCCCAGAGGTCCTCGAAAGACTCTCCTCCGTGCCCGGCCTTCGCGTTTTCCCCGGTGCGGAACTCCGCCACCATACGCGGTTCCAACTCGGTGGCCCCTGCTGGTTTCTGGCCGACGCCGATACCCCCGAGGCCTTCCAAACCGCCTATCAAACGCTATCCACCGCTCAGATTCCCTGGACCTCCATCGGCCGTGGGACGAATCTCATCGTCAACGACGCCGGCTATCCCGGCGCCATCCTCCGCTACTCCGCCGCCCAAATAACCGTGTCACACACCATTATTTCGGTGCACGCCGGAGCGGAACTGAACGACCTCGTCGACTTCGCCAACGCCAACGCTCTCGCCGGCATGGAGTCCATGGCCGGCATACCCGGTTGGGTCGGCGGGGCCATCTACGGCAACGCCGGTGCCTACGGTCAGTCCATTCATCAGCGAATCGAATCCGTCGAGTTTTTCGACGGCGCCGCCGTCCGCGTCTGGTCCAACGAGGAGTGCTGTTTCCGTTACCGCCACTCCCGCTTCAAGGAAAACAAGGCCCTGCAAATTCTCTCCGCCAAGCTCCGCTGCGAACCGGGAAATCAACAAATCCTTGAGGAAAAGTCGAAAAACATCCGCGCCACGCGAGATGCAAAATTCCCACCCACCATGCCCTGCGCCGGCAGCATCTTCAAGAACTTCCTGCTGAAGGACCTCCCGGAAAAGGCCCGCGCGGCCGTCCCGCCGGAAAAGATCATCGAAGGTAAAGTCCCCGCCGGTTGGTTCCTGGAACAGATCGGTGCGCGCGGCATGCAGGCCGGCGGGATCCGCGTTGCTGACTACCACGCCAACCTCATCTACAACACCGGCACCGGCACCACCGCCGATCTCCTCGCCCTCATCGCCACCCTCAAAAATGGTGCCAGGCACCAATTTAATCTTTCGCTCGAAGAAGAAGTCCAATACCTGGGGTTCGCATGATCGACATCGCCATTCAAACCGCTGACGTCGGGGCTCTCAACCTACTTCTCACCGACGATCCCTCTCTCGCCACCCCCGGCCTCGTCCAACTCGCCTCCCAGCCCCCGGTCGCCGGGCCCGATACCCTTCGGCGCATGGCCGAACTGCTCCTCCACGCCGGCGCCGATCCTAACCATCACGAAATCCTCTACCACGCCTGCGAACATCCCCACCACGCCATTCTCGAACCCGTCCTCGGCTCCCCCCGGCTCGAACCCCCGTGGCTCAGCTACTGCCTCCTCCACAAGCTCGACTATGAGGATCTCGAAGGCGTCCAACTCATGCTCAAAGCCGGTGCCGACCCCAATCTCCGCTCCCGCACCGGCGACCGCGAGATGACTCTCCACCACGCCATCCGCCGCGGCCGCTCAGCTACGATGCTCGACCTTCTCCTCAGTCACGGAGCGCGTCCGGACATCATCAACATCCACAACCACACCGCCCGGCGCCAGGCCATACGGTTCGGCCGCACGGACCTCGGAAAGTCCGCCCCCGAAGCCACAGAGCTCGATTACTGGCTCCACCAACTCTGGCACGAGCCCGCCGATTCCCCGGCGCCCGCGACGCTCACCAAACAGGACCACCGCCTGCTCCCCGAAGCGGCCTGGATGCAGAACCACAGGGCGGTTTCCAACATGCTCGACGCCGGTTTCCCTGTCGACGCCACGACCCACGACGATCTCCAGGCCATCGACTTCGCCGCTTATCACAACGACGAACGCCTGCTCGAAATCCTGATCGCCCACGGCGCCACGCAGGAGCAATTCGACGCCGCCCGCGAGTGGCTCACCGAAACCCATTGAAAACTGAGAAAAACAGGACTATCGTGGGGCTGTCATGGCACGCGCACCCTGTTTCGTAGTTCTCTTCGGAATATTGTTCGCGACGCCGGCCCGCGGTCAGCTCCCCGATCTGCCTACCACCGGCTTCAAGAGCAACATCGACAAACCCAATCCCACAGAAGTACTCCGCACCCGCCAACGCCAATCCGCCCGTTCCCCTCGCGACAGTAAATCCGGCAACGCCCGCGCCCTCGTCCTCCTCGTAGAATTCGCCGGGACTGATTCCTTCGACTTCATCCCCACCGGCAACAATAAATCCACCTGGGACCCCCTCGGCATCGTCGACTCCACCGAATGGGCCGGCGCCATTGGCGACTGCTCCAACATCGTCAAAAAACTCAATCTCACTGCCACCAAGACCTTCACCTACACCGGTCCGCTCCACAATAAAATTGCCCGGCCGCTCAGTGTCGCCGACCGCTCCGGCGAGAGCATCTGGAGCGAAGACTTCAGCCGCCAGCACTACCAGGACCTGCTCTTCGGCGACGGTCTCAACTTGAAGTTTCGTCGTGCGGATGGCGGTGAGGTCAACGTCGATCTCACCGGCAAATCGCTCCGCGGTTTCTACAAAGACATGTCCGGCGGCCTCTTCTCCGTGGATGGAGAAGTGTTCGGGTGGGTGCAGGTTCCGCATTCCATCTGGTGGTATGCGGCCGACCCTTGCCCCGGCGCTCGCTCCGCCCCCTCGGCCTACTACGTCGATCGCGCCGGTGGGATCCCGAACGCCGGCAATCTCAACTCTCTCGTCCGCGATGCGCTCGATGCGCTTCGCCGTGCCAATCCGACGCTCGATTGGAAGAGCTTCGATACTGATAACGATGGCGTCATCGACAATCTATGGCTGGTCCACGCCGGTATGGGCGAAGAAGACTCGCCCACGCTGCTCGCCCGCACCGATTACGGCGAAGGCGGCATCTGGAGCAGCGCCGGTGCTCTCAGCGCGCCGTATGCCGTCGCGCCCGGCGTTGCCGCTCTCCAGTACTCGGTCCTGCCTGAAAACGCCGGCGCCTCTGTTTCTGCTCACGAGTTTGCCCACAACCTGGGCGCTCACGATCTGTACGCCTATCGCGGTGGCCAACCCTCGGTCGGCATGTGGTCGTTGATGAGCGATAGCTGGACCGGTTTCCCCACCGGTATTGCCCCGGGGCCGTTTGACCCGCTCCACCTGGATCAGTGGGGCTGGCTCAATCCGCGGATCATCAAGGATCCCGGCCAGGAATCTATCGTCAAAATAGGCCAGGTCAGCAACTTTCGCGGCGGCGCCGGCATCGAGCGCGGCGTCAAAATCGAACTCCCCGATGGCCTCCAGCCTCTCGCTGTCACTCCGCGAGCGTCCCGTCAATGGTGGGCCGGCCGGCTCAATCTCGCCGACGCCCGCATGACGCTCGCCCGGCCCATGGCTATCCCCGCTGGTACGACCGCAACTCTTTCGTTCGACCTCGCCTACAACCTGGACCCCCGCTACGACTACTTCTGGGTACAGGTCTCCGCCGATGCCGGCCGCACCTGGAAAACTCTGACAAACGCCAACACCACCTGTTCGCCCTTCACCGATTGGATCGGTGGCACGAAGGGCTTCACCGGCAACCTCTGCGCGCAAGGAATCGGCGGCTTCACCGGGGTCAGCAAGACGTTCCCCCAGTACGCCACCGAGACGTTCAATCTGACGCCCTATGCCGGGCTGGACATTCTGATTCGGCTCTGGTCCATGACAGATTGGAACTACCAACTGGACGGCGTCTTCGTCGATAACGTCGTTGTCAGAACCCCGTCCCAGATCCTGCTCAGCGATGACGCCGAATCCGGTGACTCGAATTGGACATACACCGAAGGCTGGACCCGGCTCGGCAAGGAGGCGCCCTACAAGCAGGCCTACTATCTGCAATGGCGCAACCCCACCGCCACTGGCGGTTTCGACGCCGTCCTCGGTGATGGCTATCGCTTCGGCCCCGTTCCTGGCGGCCTTCTCGTCTGGTACTACTGCGAACGGTATACCGACAACGAAACCACCTGGTACCTCTTCGATCCGCCTAGCTTCGGCCCGAAAGGAATGCTGCTTGTCGTCGAGGCCCATCCGAATCCCGTCCGCGATCCCCGAACGCTCGCCTTCGGCTTCGAAAATGAAGGCGCCAATCTCGCCTCCCGCCAGCAGATGCGCGACGCGCCGTTCAGCCTCTATGGCGCGCCGGACTACAGCCTGTCGAGCTACTACGCGTCGCACGACATCTCCTTGCCAGGCCTGCCCGCCAACCCGCGCTTCTTCGATGCCTGGGGCTACACCCCCGGCATCGAACGGACCTCCCGCGGACCCGGCTACGATCCGCCCCGCTGGGAATGGATCAGCCGCCAATGGGACGCGAGCGTCGTCCTGCCATCGACGCAGAACTATGCGCCGCTCGCTCCCGGCTACCCCGCCGGTGAGGGAATGCGCTACAACTGCTCCGCTAACACCACTACGGGTCAGCTCAGTTGCGCCGAACTGGTCAAGGATCGCGGATTCGAAAAGGCCGGTGGCGGCGGCAATCCGGGCGACGTCAACGGCCAGTACGGTTGGAACGTCGAGATCCTGGAACAGTCCGAGACGCAGGCTACAGTCCGCATCTGGAACGACCGGAATGTGCCGCTGCCCCCGCGCCTCGCCATCGATGCGCCAGCCCCGGGCGCCGAAGTCAGCGGAGCCATCCAGATCGAAGTCACCGCCGTCGATGACCAGGCGATCGCCTCCGTTGAACTCTTCGCCAACGGCGCGTCAAAAGGTATCGCCACTGAAGCTCCTTTCTGGCCCGCCTGGGATACACCGCTCGATTCCAATGGCGTCTACTCGATCACACTCCGCGCTTGCGATACCGCCGGTTTTTGCGCCGATACGACAAGCAAACTGACGGTGCGCAACCCGGAAGCGCCGTGGGTGCGGATCACCTCGCCTAAGCCTGGCGCAGCGGTCGCCGCCACAGTCGACGTCACCGCGGAGGTCGCCGGCGACACCGTCAACGTGCAACTCTACGTCGATGGCAATCTCGTCGCCGAGGCGCCGTCAGCGGGGGCTCCGCTCGCATGGGATACCACTCAATCCAGCCCGGGTCTCCATACGCTCACAGTCCTCGCCAGCAATGCCGATGGGCGGACGGGCGTGGCTTCGGTCACCGTCTACTTGCTCAGGAGTTAGCGAGCCATCAGATAATCCGCCGCCGCCAGGCCGGAACACACCGCGCCGCCCACCCGTGCGCCACCAAAGACGTCTCCGGCGAAGGCCAGTCCGCCAATGCCGTGGAACAGTTCGGGCATCTGCATCGACGGTTCCGCATACCGCCAGCGGTGCAAATAGTACGATCGAATCCGGCCCTGGAAATACGGCTCGGCCGCTTCCAACATGGCATGCACCGCCACCGCCTGCGGTTCGTCCCAATGCGCCTCGCTGAAATCCTTTGTGCCGTGCAGCGTCAGGCATCCCGGCACAGGCGAAACTCCCTTGGCGTAGTTGTCCCCGGCCCAGGCCAGCACTTCATTTTGGGGCTCCACAAAACCGCACTCTCCCACCTGCGTGGTTCCCTCGACACGCACCAGAATGGTTATGCACTTCCAGTACCTGGCCTGCTCCAGCAAGGCCCGGTCCGCCGTCTCCAACTCCACTCCGCCTTGCTCCAACAACGCCAGCGATTGCGGTACAGGGGGCGTCAATATCAACGTGGCCGCCTCTACCGTTTCCCCCGTTTCCAACTCAGCCGCCCACTTGTCCGCAGCGAATTCCAGCCGCGTCACCTCTACCCCGGGCCGCACGTCCAGCCCCGCCGCCAACGTCTCCGCTACGGCCCGCATCCCCCCGGCAGCGCGGAACCGGTGTCCCGACCACGGCACCGCCAAGCCGCTGTCAATCCAGCTTCGGGCTACATCCGCAAACGCCGCATCGCGCGTCGTGAAGAACTGCGCGCCGTAGTCGAAGCGGCCTTCGTCAAAGGTCCGCGTTGCCATGCGCCCGCCCGCCACGCGCCCCTTATCGACAATCTTTACCCGCCAACCAGAAGCTTGCATCCGCTGACCAGCGGCCAACCCCGCCATCCCGGCCCCAACAATCAGACACGACAGATCCACGCCCGATAGGATTCCGCCCGGAACTCCGCCGGGTGCAACTTAATTTACGCGAGCACCCTCTTCACCACCTCGCCGCGCACTCCCGTTATCCTCTGGTTGAACCCCTGATAGAAATACGTCAGCTTTGTATGGTCCAGTCCCAACAGATGTAAAAGCGTCGCGTGCAAGTCCGAAACATGGACACGTTCTTCCACCGCCGCAAACCCCAAATCATCGGTCGCCCCGATCGCCTGTCCACCCTTCACGCCTGCCCCGGCCAGCCACATGGAGAACCCATGCCAGTCGTGGTCGCGTCCCGGTTTCCCCACGCCCTCGCTGGTCGGCGTGCGCCCGAACTCGCCGCCCCACAGCAGCAGCGTCTCATCCCACAGCCCCGTCGCCTTCAAATCTTCAATCAACGCCGCGATCGGCTTGTCCGTCTCCCCGGCATGCATCCGGTGGTTCGTGATGCAGTCATTGTGCCCGTCCCAGGTGTCTTCAATGTGCCCCCCGCCGGAGTACAGCTGCACAAACCGCACGCCCTTCTCCAACAATCGCCGCGTCATCAAACACTTTCGCCCGAAGTCCGCCGTCAGCCTGTCGTCCAGCCCATAGCGCTCCCGCGTGGTCGCCGTCTCGCGCGATAGATCCACCACCGATGCCGCTTCCATCTGCATTCGATACGCCAACTCATACGACGCAATGCGCGCCGAAAGCTCGCTCTCCTCCGCGTGCGCCGCCAGATGTTCTTCGTTCAATTTCTTCAGCAAATCCAGCGATTGCCGCTGCGTCCTGTCATCCACGCCCGCAGGTGGCTTCAGATCCAGCAACGGCGCCGCCCCCGAACGGAACAGCGTCCCCTGATACGCCGCGGGCATATAGCCGGCCGTCCAATTCGACGCGCTCCCAATCGGCCCGCCCCGCGGATCGGTCATCACCACGAACGCCGGCAGGCTCTGGTTATCGGTCCCCAGGCCATACGTCACCCATGCCCCCGCGCTCGGCTTGCCCAGGAAAATACTGCCCGTGTTCATCTGTAGGCAGCCCGAAGCATGCGCCGCCGTATCGGTGTACATGGAGCGGATCACGCACAAATCGTCAGCATATTTCGAAGTGTGCGGGAACAGGTCGCTGATCATCAGCCCGCTCTTCCCGCGCGGCTTGAACTCGAACGGCGACTGCATCAGATACCCCACCGGCCGCCCATTCGAACCCACCGTCAACGGCCCCTTGTACGCCTGCCCGTTGTACTTCGTCAACTCCGGCTTGTAGTCGAACGTGTCCACCTGGCTCGGCGCGCCATTCATGAACAGGAACACCGCCCGCTTCGCCTTCGCCGCGAAATGCGGTTTCTTCGGCGCCAATATCGAACTCGCCGATACCACGCCGTC
>CAMATG010000050.1 GCA_945860645.1 Candidatus Sulfopaludibacter sp. SbA3
GACACATGCCAACCAACTCATCGATATCGGCCTCCCCCACGCACATCACCGAATCCGCGCCGCCCCAATAGATCTTCACGGTCCCATCCGCCTCCGCCACCGCGCCGCAGGTGAACACGACATTCGAAACATATCCAGTCACTTCCCACGGCGATTCCGGCTGCAGAATCCACGAATCGCTCACCCCGCGAATTACCGCCGGATCAGCCAGATCGTGCAGCGCCACACCCAGCCGGTACACCGCCCCCGCCATCGTCTGAAAGACGCCGTGGTAGATGGACAGCCACCCCTCCCGCGTACGAATCGGCGGCGCCCCCGGGCCAATCTTCATCTCGTCCCAGTGGTAAGGCACCGGCCGCATAATCAGCTTCGCCTCGCCCCAATACAACAAATCCGGCGAGTACGAAATCCAAATCGACCACGGCGCAATCTCCGAATGCGGCCGGTCCAATCTCGCATACAACCCGCCAAACTTCTCCGGAAAAATAACCACATTCCGGTAATCCGCCTCCGTGATCAACGACACCCTCTCCACCGTCACGAAGTCCCGCGTCCGCGCCAACGCAATCCGCACCCCGTTCCGCGAATAGGCGCTGTAAGTGATCAAAAACACCCCGTCGATCTCGGTCACCCGCGGGTCCTCCACCCCGGACTCCTCGTACGCCGCAAACGGCCCCTCCTTCGCCGGCGTCAGGAACGGCGCCGGGTCCGCCACAAACCGAAAACCATCCTTGCTCCGCGCCAGACCAATGATGGACCGCCCGCTCCGCAGGTGCGACCGGAACAGCATCAGATACTCGCCCGCATACTTCACCACCGCCGCGTTGTGAACCGTCTCCACCTGGTACGGCACATCGGCCTTGGTCAAGATCGGATTCCCGCTATAACGTCGCACCACGTCGTGTTTCATCGTGCCTTCCTGTCTTCCAAATCAAACACCGCCTGGTACGCCCGCTCATACCCGGCCACCATCGTTTCCACCGAAAACAGCCGTTCCACCCGCTCCCGGCACGCCGCGTCCGCAATCGCCCCAACCCGTCCCACCGCCGCCACCGCGTCCGCCACGTCGTTCACCAGAAAGCCCGTCTCGCCATCGGCAATCACCTCCCGGCACGATCCCAGATCCATCGCAATCACCGGCACTCCCGCCGCGTTAGCCTCCGCCAGCACCAACCCGAATCGCTCCGGAATCGTGTTCAAGTGCAACAGCGCCAGTGCCTCGCCAAACAGCGCATTCTTCCCCGCTACATCCACCGGCCTCACATAGCGAATCTGCCCGTTCAAGTGCGGCTCCACCTGCTCCCGAAAATACCCCTCGTCCTGAATGATCCCGGCAATCAACAGCGGCCGTCCGCTCTGCTGGGCCACCGCAATCGCTAGATGCGTCCCCTTGTCCGGATGTATCCGCCCCAGAAACACCAGTGCCTCGCCGCCCCGCTCCCGCAAGGGATACAGGTCTAAATCAATGCCGTTGTAAACCGTCCCCACGTACCGCAGGCCCGCCGCCCGGTCCGAATCGCTGATGGATACAAAATACCCATCCCGGTACTTCTCGTAAACCGGCATGATCCGCGGCGAAGAGAATCCGTGGATCGTCGTCAACACCGGCGTACGCACCAGCCGCGAATAGGAGAGCGCCATGAAGTCGTAGTGACTGTGGATCAGGTCGAACTCCCCGGCATGCTCAAAAGCCTCGGAAATATGAAGATATTCGGCCACCTTCGGGTCCACCGTTCGATCTTCCTCATACCCCCGCGGCACCACCGCGTGCAGCCGCGCCCGCGTCACCGAATCACCCGTCGCAAACAACGTCACGTCCCATCCGCGCGCCGTCAACCCCTCTGCCACATTGCTCGCCACCGTCTCCCACGCCCCGTACTGCCGCGGCGGCGTCCGCCACGCCACCGGGGACAACACCGCAACCCGCCGTCTGTTCAACAATTCGCCTGCTCCAATTCCATCCGCAAGTACGTCTCCATCTGTGACCCGTTCCGCCCGAAATACAACCCGCTGATCGGCGCCGCCAGTTCCGGATCGAACCCAGCCGCCACCGCCACGTGGCAGTTCGCCACCGCCAGCCCGCGCGATGGATCATAACCCCGCCATCCCACGCCCGGCAGATACACCTCCGCCCACGCGTGCATCGATGCGTCCGCCCGCCCCACCGTCGCGCACTCATATCCGCTCACAAAACGCGCCGCAATGCCCATCACCCGGCACACGTCGCAGAACAGGATCGCCAGATCGCGGCACGATCCTTCCCGCACCCGCAGCGTCAGGTCCGATGGCCACGCTGCCCCCTCCGCCCGGTGGATCTGCCGGAATGTGTGGAAGACATCCCAGTTCACTTCGTTCAGGAAAAGCGTCAGATCAAACCCGGCTCGCTTCGCCGCCACCCGCGCATACGTGCGCACCTCCGCCCCTACTTCCGCATAGCTCCGATACGGCGCCAGCGCCGTGCTTAACGGCTCCTTGTACCAAAGCGATAGCAGCGACGTACGCCCCTCCAGCACGTAATCAAACGCGTTCTCCTGTGGCAACTCCACCCGGAACCGGCTCCGGACATTCAGCTCCCGCGTCGGCGTCGAAAACCACGCCTGCAGGGCCAGATTCCCGTCCTGGTCCATGCACTCCGCCATTCCAGCCGGCTCCGGCCAAATCTGCAATTCAAAATGCAGCAGCCGCTGCGAACTGCTCATCCGCGGCCGCAACCGGAATGTGTGCGGCTCCAGATACACCGCATCGTCGTACCGGTACACCGTCGAATGTTCCACGAAGAGTTGCATTCCTACTCCATCGCCGCCAGAACCGCCGCCAGCGAAACCGTCGCGAACCCCGTGGCATGATCCGCCAGCCCGTACGGCAAAATCAGTAAATCACCATGCAGCAGGGCGCCGCAGGAATACACGACATTCGGAACATACCCTTCCCGCTCATCCGCGTTCGGCTGCAACAGCGGCTCCCGCAGTCGCCCGATGACGCGGCTCGGGTCCTCCAAATCCAGCAGAAACGCGCCAATACAGTACTTCCGCATCGGCCCCACGCCGTGGCTCAGCACCAGCCATCCAGCCGGCGTTTCAATCGGCGAACCACAGTTGCCGATCTGGATCAGTTCCCACGGGAATGCGGGCAACAACAACAGCACGTGCTCGTTCCAGAAATGGACGTTGTCGGAATACATCAGAAAAATGCTCTCGTTGTCCTGCCGCGACAACATCGCATACCGCCCGCCAATCTTCCGCGGAAAAAGCGCCATCCCTTTATTCCGCGCCGCCGGCCCGTTTAACGTCCGGAAGCAGAACCGCAGAAAATCCCGCGTCTCCAGCAACTCCGGCACCACCATCGTCCCGTCGTAGGCCGTGAATGTAGCGAAGTAGGTCAGGCGCCCATCCTCTTCCTGGAACCGCACGAACCGCGCATCCTCGATACCGTTCCGCTGCGATGGCGTCGCGGGAAACAGAATTCGCTCCGAAACGTTCTGCTCCTCCCGGAACTGCACCTCGTAGTTGGAACGCGCCAGCATCCAGATCCCCTGCGCCATCTTCTGCTCGATCGGCGTCATCCCTTCCGGCATCCGAAACTGCTCGGTCTGCAAACTCGTCTGCAACGCCTCCAGCGTAAAAACGTCGTCAAGGTAGCGCATCACCCGGTGCGTGAAGTCGTCATTCAATCCCAATTCATCCAGCCGCCGCCGGAACAGCGCCTTCTCATAATGCGGATTCGACACCTGCTTGGGCTCCGTCAAATATCCGGTCGGCGGCGTCACCACAACGTCGTGATCGGAGGTCACCACGCCGGTACGAAACGTTATCGACGAAATGTGCCCTTCCCCCGTCGCCCTTAAACTCAGCAGAAATCGCAGCGAACCCGGCGGCAATCCCGTCTGGTCCGGATGCTCAACAATCGATGGATTGAACAGCGCCGCCGACTCCAGCGAATACTCCGCCAGAAAATAGGAGCCGATCAACAACTGCCGCAACTCCGAACATTCCGTCTCCGCCCACAAGCACTCCCGCACCTGTCCATACCGCTCTTGAAATATCTCTCGAATGTGCTCGTGCCGCTTGGAGAAGTCGTCGCAGATTGCGTGCAACAACCCCTCCACCTCCGATTCCGGAATCGCCAAAACTCGCGTGATAATCGCGGCGATCCGCTCCGGACTCCCTGGCCGGAATGGCCGCAACAACACCCGCGTCTGATCCGGCTTCAACACCATCGCGGTGCGCCGAATGGCAATAGACATTGGCTCCTTCTTCACTTTGCCATCTCAGCCATCGCCATCGGCGCCTGGAAACTCGTCAACACATTCTGCGCCAACTGCATCTCCGCCAGCGACAGCAAATACGCCAGCGTCGATTCGGCCCCCTGGTTCCCATTCGCCCGGTCCACGTGCAACCCGTCGCGGCATCCGCCCGTTTTCGGCGAATACAGTTCCACGCCTAAATCGTTCCATCCAATGAACCAGTCGAACGCCAACTGCGCCCGCTCATACCAGCGGAAATCAGAAGTCACGCGGTACGCCGCCAAACACGCCGAAACCGTTGCCTGCGCTTCAATCGGCTGCTGGTCGAAGTCCGCCCGCTCTCCGCCGCGCCGGTAAAACCCGTTGCTTCCAATGGGCCGGAAGTGTCCCTTCTCCGACGTCTGCAGTTCCGTCAGCCATTGCAGGGCTCCGAGCCCGCACTCCAACACATCCGCTCGCGCCATCGCTTCGCCACTCACAATCAGGGCGTGCGCCAGCTTCGCGTTGTCGTAGCTAAGCTCGTTTTCAAACCAAAGCCATTCCGGAATCGCCGTTCGCGCGTACAAATCCATCAGCCGCGTCGTCAAAACATCCCGCGTCTGGTTCACCATGCTGTCGCCGCCCAACCGGCGCAAATATTCATGGATCCCCAAGAGCCCAAATGCCCAGGCCCGAGGCGACGAAAACGCCGCCACCACCGGCAGCGCCTGCGCAAACAACTGCCCCGCCATCATCTGAAAGCTCCGGTATGGCGATCGCCCCACACCAACGCCCAGCGCCCACAACGCCCGCCCGTGACAATCCTCCGAACCCTGCTCATCCAGCCACAGCCGGTCAAAGCTCATGTGATTGTGAAACCGCCCCGTTGCCGCGTCAAAAGCGTGATACAAAAATGCCGCCGACGTCGTGGCCAGTGTGCGCGCCTGCTCCGGCTCCTCTCCAGCCTCCGCCAACAACACCGCCAGTATGAATGCCCGCGCGTTGTCGTCGGAGCAATACCCCTCCGAAAAATTCGGCACGCTGAAAATCGCATGCTGAAAAACCCCGGTCGAATCGGTAATCCGCAAGAGATGTGTCAGCTTCAGCCGAGGCAGCTCACGCGGTTTCTGGTCCAGCGTTTTCGACCCCAGCCGTACCCGCCGCTGTGGCGCCGCCACTTCCAGCCTGGCCGCTTCAAACGCCCGCATATACAACTGCGCCGCGTTGCTCCATATCATCTCCCGCCCAATCCGATAAGCGTTTTTCCGCATCGCGTGGCGCCTCGTATCGTCCCCCAGCAACGCGCACACCTCACGCCCCAGTGCCGCGGCGTCGGCAAACGGCACCAGCACGCCCCGGTCGTCGGCCAGCAGTTCCGCCGCGTGCCAATATGGCGTCGAAACAACCGCCTTTCCCGCTCCAAACGCATACGCCAACGTCCCCGATGTAATCTGCGCTTCATTCAGGTAGGGCGTAATGTACAGGTCCGCCGCGCCGATGAACTCCTTCAGATTTTCCAAATCCACAAACTGGTTGTAGAAGATGATGTTCTTGTCCACTTTGTTCTTCTTCGCCACCAGTTCCAAACTCGTTCGGTAGGCTTCGCCGTGCTCGCGCAATTCGTTCGGATGCGTCGCCCCCAGCACGATGTAGACGACCTCCGGAAATTCCGCAACGATTTGCGGCAGTGCGTTCAACACGTGCTCGATCCCCTTGTTCGGGGACAGCAGCCCGAACGTCAGCAGCACGATGCGCCCCTCCACGCCGAACAGATCTTTAAAGTACGCGGGGTCCACAAACCCGACGTCGGGTATCCCGTGCGGGATCAGGTCAATCTTCGCCGCCGGTACCAGGTAGATATCCCGCAACATCTGCCGGCCCCGGTCTGCCATCACCACCAGCCGCGTTGACAGCGCGATCAGCCCGTCCATCACCCGACGCTGGTCCGCGTTTGGCTCCCGCAGTACCGTGTGCAGCGTCGTCACCACCGGCATCCGCAGTTCCCGCAAAAACGCTAGGATATGCCCGCCCGCCGGCCCGCCGTAGATACCAAACTCATGCTGCACGCAGACGACGTCCACGTTGCTGATATTCAGAAAATCCGCCGCCCGCAGGTACGACGACAGGTCCTGTTCCTCGATCTCAAATCGAACCTCCTCCGGATACGAATACCCATCGGCGAAGTCATTCACGGCAACCACAAAACAGTGGCTCTGCGGGTGCGCCGTCGCCACGGCCTGCTGCAAGTCGGTCGTAAAAGTGGCGATGCCGCACTTCCGCGGCAAGTGGTCGCCGACAAACGCGATCTTGCAGATTTTCGATGTTTCTTTCAAATGAACCTTTCGGCCCGAACGATAAATCGCTCCGGCGCGGAACCAATAAACGTAAACGGATAGCAGGTCACCAGCGTCAACACCTGTTTCTGATCCGCGTCCAACACGCCGGTATCATCCGGCTTCACTACCGTCACCGATACAACCCGATACCGGAACGCTCCAGCACGCGTCGTCACCGTCACTACATCCGCCGTCCGCACGTCGCGCAGCGGATAGAAAAACGTATCCCTGTGCCCGGAAATCCCGACATTCCCCGGCTCCCCCGGCACCGCCGTCCCCGTGATATGCCCGGCCGCCCGGCGCAGCGTCGCCGCGCTCGTCCCTTCCAGCACAATCACCGATAGCCCCAGTCGCTCCACCGCCACGCGGCCCCAAATCCGCTCCGCCGCCGCTCGCACCGGTGCCGCCGCCGGTGCCGCCACCGCCGGTGCCAACTCCTCGGCGAACGCCACCGTCGCTTCCCGTTGAAAACACCACGCGTCCGCCAATACAAATCCGCAATACCCCAACACCCCGGCGCCAAAAATCCCCAGCGCCCATCGAACGTCGCCCAGCCGCATCCGCAGTTTCATGGCGTGCTCCCCGCCACGTATCCCGTGCGCGTTCGCACCGTCAGCCGTCCCCGTCCGGCCGCCTCGGCCACCACGCGGATGTTCCGGAATTCTCCCTCCGGCCGCGTGCTGTTCGACACGTAGCCCAACGTGTACTGCCGTCGAATATCCCCCGCGATCTGCTCGCATATCGCCGCCGTCTGCTTCGCCTCCCGCGGGAAGAACGCCTCCCCTCCCGTCGCCCGCGCCAACCGCCGCAATACGTCGGGGTTCCGGTCCGGGTCCTCGTCCGCGAACAATCCAATTGTGTAAATTGCCGCGTTCGACCGCACCGCCAGCCGCATCGCCTCCGTCTGCGTATGCACGCTCTTGTTGTCCGCTCCGTCGCTGATCAGTAGCAGAACCTTCTTCTCCCGGCTGCCCGTGCGCATCTGTTCCAACCCCGCCACCACCGCGTCGTACAACGCCGTCTGCCCGTTCGCCCCGGGTCGCCCAATCGCTTCGGCTACCTCGTCCTGCCGGTTCGTAAACACACCCGGCCGGCCCAGTCCCAGCGAGACGTTCTCGTTGAAATTCACCACAAACATCTCATCCTCGGCACTGCTGAACCGGACAAACGCGCGCGCCGCCTCCACCACGTCGGCCAACCGCGACCGCATGCTTCCGCTATGGTCCACCACCAGTCCCGCCGTCACCGGCTGGTCCTGATGTTGAAACACCCGGATCGACTGGCGAACGCCATTTTCGTACACCGCGAAATCCGTCGCAGCCAACTCCCCCGCCGCGACGCCATTCCGGTCCCGTACCGTCGCATGCAGCATCACCAGATCGACGTTCACCGATATGGCCAGCTCCTGCGGCGCCTGCGTCCCGTCCAGGCTAAGCAGCAACAACATTGCCCAGCGCATCGTGAAGATCATGGCCGATTGCCCGTCTTGCTCATCGTCGTCCAGTCGTAGGCAAATCGCTGTCCGCACAGCGTGCACACCACATACGTCTCGCTCCCGGCCCCTTCCCCGATCGTGATCGGAAACGAAGTCTTCCGGTGCGAACACCCCCACAACGACCGCACCCAATCCCCCACCGACTTCGCCAACATGTCGAACTGGTCCATGGCAATCTCCTTAAACCCCGACAACACGGCGATACTCCGGCTGCCACATCGCCTCATGCATCTCCCGCTCAATGTCCTTGCACTTCACCCCCGCCAAACCCTCCACCACCGCCGCCTCCGCCACCGCCACCGCCACCGTCAGCGAAACGCTTCGAAGGTCGTCGATCTGCGGCAACAGCGACGCTCCCGGTTGTCGCACCGTCACCAGACTCGACACCGCGCTCGCCGCCGCCAGCAGCATTCCCTCGCTAACCCGGCTCGCCTGCGAAACAATCGTACCCAGTCCCACCCCCGGGTACAGCAACGTATGGTCGGCGTGCGCCACCACATACGTTACGCCCTTATACGTTACCGGCGGTGACGGACTCCCCGTCGCCAGCAGGCCCCGCCCCTCCGTCCAGGCCACCAGGTCCGATGGTCCCGCCTCCGCTCGCGCCGATGGACTCGAAAGGACAAATACAATCGGCCGCTCCTCATTCGCCGCCATCTCCCGCACGATCGACTCCGTGAACGCCCCAGCCGCCCCCGACGCCCCGATCAACATCGTCGGCTTCACTCGCCGCACCACCTCCGCCAGTCCAACCCCCCGCCCGCCCTCGTCGCGCCGCCACCGGCTGCTCTCCGCATTCGGCCGCGCGTACGGCCGCTGGAAATCCTGCAACTGGTGTTCCATCGATGCCGTCAGCAATCCCTGCTGGTCCACGCACCAGAACCGGCCCAACGCCTCCTCCTCGCTCAACCCCTCCCGCCGCATCTCCGCCGCCAACTGGTCCGCCGCACCCATTCCCGCCGTCCCTGCGCCGAAGATCACCACCCGCTGCTTTCGCAGGGACGTCCCACTTGCACGCGCTGCCGAAATTGCCGCCGCCAACGCAACCACCCCCGTCCCCTGCATATCGTCGTTGAACATACACAGCCGGTCCCGATACTTCCCCAGGATTCGCCGCCCGTTTCCCGGCGCCAGATCTTCCCACTGCAGCAGCGCCTTCGGAAACAGACGGCCCACCGTCCGCACGTACTCATCGATGAACTCGTCGTACCGCGTCCCCCGCACCCGCGCGTGCCGGTTGCCGATGTACATCGGGTCCGTCAACAGGCTCTCCCGGTTCGTCCCCACGTCCAACATCACCGGAATCACACGCTTCGGGTCCACACCCCCAGCCGCCGTATAAATCGCCAGCTTCCCGATCGTGACCTCAATCCCGCCCACTCCCCAGTCACCGATCCCCGATATCTGTTCCGCATCCGTCGCCAAAATCAGATCGATGTCGTCCGCTCCGGCCTCAAAGTTCGTAAACGCCTCCTCCATCGACCCCGGATGGTCAATCGACAAATAGACCCCACGCGGACGCCGGCACTCATGCCGGTAATGCACCACCGCCAGGCCCACCGTCAGGTCGTTCACAATCGGGATCATCTCCCGCAAATGCTCGGAAAACAGCCGGTAGAACAGCACTTCGTTCCGGTCGTGCAGTGCCGTCAAATAGATGTTCTTACTCAGCGCGTCCGGCAGCCGTTCGTACTGCACATACGCGCCCTTCACCTGCGCAGCTAGCGTGCTGATCTCCGGCGGAATCAATCCGGTCAGCCCCAGCCCCTTCCGCTCCTCGGCCGTAAACGCCGTCCCCTTGTTCAGCTGGGGCGAGTTCAGCACGTCCAGCCCTCGCGCCTTTGTCTCGTAACAGACACCACCGTCTGGCGTGCGCCGGGGCAGCGCGACGGGCTTCAAAGTGACTCTCGTTCGCATAGCGCAGCTTCTTCCTCTGGCTGCGGCTTCCCGGAGGCTGTTCATTGCCTCGGGAAGCCGCGGTATTTCACTAGCGAACGCGCGTCGCCCTCGGCTGGATCAATAGCGCTCCCAGGAGCGCCACAAAGCCAATCAGAGCCCACATCCACATCGATGTGGCCGTCGACGGCAATGCCGCCGTCTCCACCTGTGCGGTCAACGGCGCCGCTTCGGCCTCCGCCGCCGGAGGAGGCGTCACCACCTCGGCCAGTTGCACTTCCTCGCCCGCCGGCGTGATCGCCATAATCGGGGCGCGCTTTAGCTCCACCACCACCGGCGCATCAGCCGACTTCACCGGCTCGGCCACTTCCATCGGCAACTCTGCCGGCGTAAACAACACCGGCTGATTCGTCGCCTTGGCAATCTCCAGCGCCTTCGCCTTCGGATACACAAACTCTTCTCCCCATTGCCGCCCCGGGTAGAACCACGCTCGCAGGGCTTCCGGCTGGCCGGCCGGCCTCTCCCGGAATGTCATCACCGTCTTGTCCGTCACCTTCAGCCGGTAATTCGGAATGGCAAGAATCGTCGCGTAAATCTGTGTCTCTTCTTTATTAAAGATCTGCACGATGTGCCGGTCAGATTGCGAATCCAAAATCTTAAACACATAGGTCCCGGCTGGTAATATTCCCCACCCGGCCAAATGCACACCCGGAATCTCCACCGGACCGCTGAACGTGAACACCGTCTTGCGGTCCCACGGCGCGCTTTCTGCCGGCGGCGTTGCCAACGCACCCAGTGCCGCCAGTCCGCCTATCATCACTGCTGCTTTGAATAGTTTCATCACTTACTTCCTTTTCTCTGCATTGCGGAACGTTCCCGCACAAACCCCTCTCTGCATTTCAAGGCCCGAAGGAATCCGTTGCCTTTCCGCACTTACCCCCTCCCGCGGCTGACCGCCCCCTGTCATGTGACCGCATTTGGTCACCGCTGCAACCGGAACGAACTCACGTCGCCCCAAATCCCCATCGACTGCAGCACCCACACGCAAACCACCACGATCACGAAAACATTCAAAATCGTTCGAATACTCGATGCCATCGGAATGTAGCGGTTTACCAACGACAGCAATACCCCAACGATAATCAGCACAATTACAATCTCAATAAACGGCATACTGCCCTTCCTTTCTCCGACTGTCGCTGCAATTTGGCGTCCAAGCAACAAATGACGACATTCGGTCATGAATGGGCCTTCGTGTGCTAGGCTCAGGGTGGCTGCGGTCACATCCACTTCATGGACGGATCGTCAGTTAAAGGAAGAGGTTCGCCGCATGTCGTCTGCCGGCGTTTCACCCTTGGCCAATCCGTGGCTTACGGAACATGGCCCAGGGGAGCTCGAGAAGCTGTTCCGCTCCATCGTCTTCCACCCTTCGGCCCCCATCGTCATCACCGACAATGATGCCCGCTATCACGAAGCAAGCGTCGGCGCCGCTCGCCTGTTAGGAAAGCCTCGCAATAGCCTCCCGGGTCAGAAGCTCCACGACTTCGCTCCCCATGCCCTCCAACCGCAGGTCGCCCAACTCTGGGAGTCATTTCTCGCTGCCGGTGAGAAGGAAGGCACGCTGCAGTTGCTCGGCCCCGATGGCAATTCCAGGGAGGTTCAATTCACAGCCAAAGGAAATATTCTCCCGTTCCGGCACGTGCTCGCGCTCCGCGATAAGTCGCCCTCCGGCCAGCCCGACCGCATCCCTTCCTGGGTGCAGGATTATGCCCTTTTCCTGCTCGATCAGTCCAGCGTCATCGTCGCCTGGTACGGCGGTGCGGAACGCCTCTACGGCTATTCGCCCGAACAGGTCATCGGACATCACGTTTCCATGCTCAATCAGCAGGAAGCCGGGCTAGCCGACCGTCTCGATAGAGACTTCGGCCGCGCCGCCTCCTCCGGCCACGTAGGCACGGAGGGCTTCCACTGCCGCGCGGACGCCACCCTCTTCTGGGCCAATACCATCACCATGGCCCTCAAGGACCCAAGCGGCGTACTCCGCGGCTTCGCCTGTGTCGTTCGCGACTTCTCCGAGCGCCACGACCTCGACGAAAAGCTCCGCCGCAAACGGGCCCGCGGCATCGTCCAGGTCCCCAACTCCTCCATCGCCGGCATCATCTCCGGCGAGTTCGACCAGATCCCCGACGTCAACGACGCCTTCCTCGACATCATCGGTTACACCCGCGAGGACATGGAATCGGGAAGCATCACCTGGGCCGATCTGAGCCCGGTCGAATACGCTCCGCTCGACGAACTGGCCCACGAAGAAGGCCTTCGCTTTGGCGCCTGTACCCCCTACGAAAAGGAACTCGTCCGGAAGGATGGCGTCCGCGTTCCCATCCTCATCGCCACCGCCGTCGTCAAGCTCTGCCCCTTCCGCTGGATCTCGTTTGTCCAGGACCTCAGCGTCCGGCATCGCCACGAAAGCATCGAGGCTGCCGGCGCCGTCACCGGCGACTTCGATGAAATCGTCGGCAACAGCGTCGGTCTCCGCCTCGTCCAACAACAGGTCGAAGTCGTCGCCCCGACAAACGCCACCGTCCTCATCCTCGGCGAAACCGGCACCGGCAAGGAACTCATCGCCCGCGCCATTCATCGCCTCAGCCCCCGCCGCAACCTGCCATTCATCACGCTCAACTGCGCCGCCATTCCCACAGGCCTACTCGAAAGCGAACTCTTCGGCTACGAACGAGGCGCCTTCACCGGCGCCCTCACCCAGAAAATCGGCCGCTTCGAAATGGCCCATCGCGGAACTCTGTTCCTCGACGAAGTCGGCGACATCCCTCTCGAACTCCAACCCAAATTACTCCGCGCCTTGCAGGAAAAATCCTTCGAACGCCTCGGCGGCATCCGCACCATTCCCATCGATGTCCGCCTCGTCGCCGCCACCAATCGGAACCTCGCCGAAATGATGGGCGACAAGCTCTTCCGGAGTGATCTCTACTACCGCCTCAAAGTCTTCCCCATCACCTCGCCCCCTCTCCGCGACCGGCCCGATGACATCCCCATCCTCGCCCGCCACTTCACCCGCAAATACGCCGAAAAGATGGGCCGCACCATCGATAAGATCCCCACGGAAACCCTGCGCGCTCTGGTCGACTGGCACTGGCCCGGCAACGTCCGGGAACTCGAGAACTTTATCGAACGCTCCGTAATTCTCTCGGTCGGCCCCAACCTCCGGGCTCCCATCAGCGAAATCCGCGATGCCGCGCCGGAGACCCAAAGCGGCTCCACCCTCGAACAGATCGAACGCGATCACATCCTCCGCGTCCTCCGCGAATCCAACGGCGTCGTCACCGCCGCCGCCACCCGCCTCGGCCTCCACCGCACCACCCTCAACGCCATGATGCGCAAGCTCGGCATCTCCCGAAAAGATTTCTAGCAAGTGGCCCTCAACTTGCTCTTAACGGCATAGCGATTACCTCGGCGGTCTGCCGGTGCGGCATATAGCGGCACTAAGCGGCCTGCGGTTCCGCACCCGCCGTCGCACCGCTATCAGGTGCCGTTGGCAGCGCAGTTGAGTGGCGGGACTCCCGTAGCGGGAGCCCCGCCCGTGCGCTATTTCGTCAGCGTCTTGTACCGCTCTTCAAACTCCGCTACCTGCCGTTCCGCCTCCTCCAGCGCCACCCCATATCGCTCCTGCAGTTTGCCCACAATCTGGTCCCGGCGCCCCGCCGCCACGTCCAGATCATCGTTCGTCAGCTTGCCCCACTGCTCCTGCATCTTGCCCTGGAACTGCTTCCAATTTCCAGCCAATACATCGTTGTTCATTGTCAGTCTCCTGTGATTGAGTACCCCGGGAAGTCTCCCGGCCCCGCACTCTTCGCTGCAGTTTGACGGCCAAATCCTCGGCCACCCTCGCCCCCGCCGGCAACATGACGACTGACCGCCGCCTGACCACAGGCCGTCATCCGTAAGGCCCTCCCCCGGCGCCAAAACCCGAACATCACGCGCATCCTCAGCACCTTGGCAAATGGGCTCTCACTTGCCCCCGCATTAACGCCGGGGTCCGTCTCCGCACGAACCTTGGCGACCAACTAAGGAAAACACAACTCATGAAACTTCGATCCTCAACCATGGCGGCTACATTCGCCGTCGTCGCCTTGGCAGCCTCGGCCAGTGCGGCCACCATCACATTCAATACCAACTCCGCCGGAACTGGATTCAACTCCGGCGCCACCCTCAGTTTGGGCAGTTCTTCCGGGGTCAGTGCCACACTCCTATTCACCCCCGATGGCGACACCACCACCGGCGTCCCCTCGAACGTGAACCTGGGAGAATTCACCCTCTCCTGCATCACCTGCACCACGCAGCAGGGCGGCGTCGGATCCTTCTTCAATGCCTTCACGATTGATCTCGTCATCACCGACGTCACCGATGGAGGGGCGCAGGGCAAATTTGTCGGCACCTCCACCGGCGGCGCGGTGTACAGCGACGTCAGCCAGTTGACCATCAACTGGGCCCCCCTCGTCCTCGGACCGGGCACCCTCAATGCAAGCTTCGGCAACTTCGGCAACACCATTTTCAGCACCACCGTCTTCACTGCCATCGTCGCCCCGAACTCCGGCACGTCCCTGCCCGATGGTGTCAGCACTGTCCAGGGCCTCGTGAGTTCCAACTCCGTCCCGGAACCCACCACCGTGGGTCTGGTCGGTCTCTCCTTGCTCGGACTCGGCATGTTCCGCCGCAAGTCCGCCAAGCGTGACTAGTCTCTGACAATCCCGAGCCGGAAGGCCCTCACCCGGGCCTTCTGGCTATGGTTTCCCGTGTCCCCATCCGAACAGCCCTCATTCCTCGCACGCCACTCCCTCAGTCTCGCCGCCGCACTCGTCGTTCTCCTCGTCCTCATCGCCTACACCCTCTCCGATCCCGCCTCCCACTCCGGCGCCGTCTTCGGCAACGCCATCGCCGATTGGACCGGCGTCTTCGTCTCCGTCCTCGCCACCAAACACCTCTCCGAGCGCAAGGTCCGCCGGCCCCTCCCGCCCGGCAGCCCCCTCTCCGCCCACGTCAGCCGGCTCGTCCACAACCACTCGCTCTCGCTCTTCCTCTTGATCACCGGCGTCGCCTGGCTCCTCCTGTACCTCCAAATGAATGTCGAAGCAAAGTGGGGCCAGGTCGTCGGAAGCCTTGTCTCCGAATGGACCCAGAACCTGGGGTTCGTCTTCATGACCAAACGGCTCATGGAGCAAGATACTTCCCGCAAATAATGGACCCGGCCCCTCCCCAACGAACCCGCTACAACCGCGACATCACCACCGGCTTGTCCGTCACCATGTAGTCTCCCTTCGCCTCCGCTCCCGCCGAGATCACCTCCGCCCCTGTCACTACCAGCACCTCCTTCGCCTTCTGCACCCACACCTTGTCGTCGCAGTGAATCGATACCAGAAAGCCGCCGCTCTTCAAACGGCCGTCGTATCGCTTCGCTTCATACTCCGGACTTCCCATCCCTACCAGTCCGCCCATCAATCCGCCCAACACCGCCCCCACGCCCATCCCCGCCAGCAGCACCATCAGCGGCCCCGCCACCAGATACGGCGCCACTTCAGGGATCGCCACCGCCCCGGTTCCCACCACCCAACCCAACGCGGCGCCAGCCACCGCGCCCACCGCGCCTCCCACCGCCACGCCCTCCGGCGATTTCGTCGAATTCGTAATCCCGATATCCTTCGACCCATCCGTCTCCGGCATCAACACCGAAATGTCCTCCCCCCGGAATCCGCTTGCGCGAATCTGATGCAGCCCCTCGCTCAAATGCAAACGGCTCTTGAAAATGCCATACACGGAAATGTTTGTCTTCATGGAAGCCTCTTTCTTTCTTCGCGGCACACGGTCGGCCCGTCTCATCGCTCCTGCATCTACCGGGCCAACGTCCTTGCTCCACATGGGCAAGCCC
>CAMATG010000051.1 GCA_945860645.1 Candidatus Sulfopaludibacter sp. SbA3
GCATCATCGTCGTCAACAACGGCCAGCGTTCCAACACCGCCGAAATCCCGCTGGCAAAATCCAGCCCCGGCATCTTCACCATCCCCCCCGCCGGCACCGGCCCCGGCGCCCTCCTCCACGCCAACTTCACCCTCGTCAACGCCGCCAACCCCGCCAAGCGCGGCGAGACCATCTTGCTATTCCTCACAGGCCTAGGAGCCGTAACCCCGACAATCCAAGACGGCGCCGCCGCCCCCAGCAACCCCTTAAGCCAAGTCCCCGGCGACGTCAAAGTCTACATCGGCGGCCGCCAAGCCACAGTCGTTTTCAAAGGCCTGGCCCCCGGCCTGGCCGGCCTCTACCAAATCAACCTGACCGTCCCCGCCAACGCCCCCATCGGCACGGCCATCCCGCTAGCCATCGAAACCCCGGAAGCCTTCCACGACATGGTCGACATCGCCATCACCAACTAACCCAACAGCTCCTGGCACCCCCTCCCCCAGCCCTCTCCCGCCTTCCAATAGGTGCCACTCACTGTTATCCCCCATATTAGTCCTGAAAACCGGCATAAGCCACAGGCAATCAGCTATTTACAGCCGATTCAACCCACGTCAAAAATACCCCCCACCCGCCTATCCCCCCAAAAAACAACTAGCTCAACCCAGCCACCCCGCCCGTACTGCTCGCAAACGATGAAGCCTCCACCCCCATCCGCTGCAGCATCGCAACAAACAAATTGCACAGCGGCAAATTGTTGTCTTTCCGAAACACCAAATGCTGCCCATGCGCAAACCCACCCCCAGCCAAAAGTATCGGCAGGTTCGTGTTGTCATGCATATTGGCGTCCCCCATATTGCTCCCATACAGCACCATGGTCTGGTCCAACAATCGCCGCCCATTCTCCACCCGCGAGGCCAGCCGCCCCCACAAGCCCTTCAGCAAAGTCATCTGCTGCCGGTCCGCCTCCTGCAACTGCTTCACCTTCCCCTCCGCCTGCCCATGATGGCTCAGCCCGTGATAACTCTCCGTCGTCGTATCCCGCCCGTTCAACTGAAACACCGGCGTCGTAAACGCATCCGCCATCAACGTCACAATCCGCGTCGAGTCGCTCTCGAAAGCCAACTGCGCCATCGACAACATCAAATCAAACTTCTCAAAAAACAGCCTGGCCTCATACAACGCCGCCGGCGCCGGCCCGCTCGGTGCCGGCTTAGCCCGCAACTCCCACTCCTTAGCCGTAACCAACCGCTCCTCCACCTCCCGCACCGAAGTCACATACTGGTCCAACCGAGCCCGATCCTCCCCGCCCAACTTCCCCCCAAACCGCCGAGTCTCATCCAGCAACGTGTCCAACACACTCCCCCGGTTCTCCAGCCTGTGCAACTGCCGCGCAACAGACTCCGGATCCCCCTGCACAAACATCCGCTGATACAACTTCGGCGCCGAATCCTCCGCCGGCAACAACACCCCGTCCCGCGTCCACGACAAACTCCGATTCCCCTTATCGATATTCACGCCCAAATTCAACGAAGGGAACCGAGTCACCTGTCCCAACTTCTCCGCCGCAAACTGGTCCAACGAAATCGAATTCCGGAACCCGCTCTTAAACGCCCCCCGAGCCGCCGTCAAAAAACAGTTGTCCGTACTATGCCCACCCGAAACGCCCGGATGCGACAACCCGCTGAACACCGTAAACTCCTTCCGCCAATCCGCCAAAACGTTCAAATACGGCGACAACGTATACTCCCGCCCCGCCCCCTCCGGAAAGAAGTACTTCGGCAAAACACCCAGATTATTGGCAATAATCAACATCCGCATCGGCGGCTTCACATCGCCAAATAAAGGCAGCCCCAACGCCACCCCAGCCCCGCGCAAAACGGTCCGTCGCGTAATCATAAAACCCCTCCCCGAAACACCGGACTCTCCACCAACCCATAAATCAGATCCCTAACCCGGTACCCATCCCCCGCGCACGAATCCAAAATCCGCTCCACCTCCGCCCGGTCCGCAAACCGCACCGGCGTCCCCGTCGCATACACCACAAACTGCCGCAGCAAATTCCGTGCCAACCCCCGCGAATTCCCAGCAAACAGCGCTTTCAACTCCCGCACATCCCGAAAACTCCGCCCATCAATCAACGTCCCGCTCGCGTCCACATCCCCGGCAATCGTATACGCAAAGTCGTGCCCCGTATGGTCGATCCCGCTCACCCGTTCCCCCTCCGCCGTCCCCCGATACCGGTCGCGCCACTTCCCCATCACATCAAAGTTCTCCAGCGCCAACCCCACCGGATCAAACTTCGCATGACACGACGCACAACTCGCCGACTTCGTATGCAGCTTCAATAAATCCCGAGTCGTCTTCGCCCCGCGAATATCGGGCTCCACCGCCGGCACCCCCGGCGGCGGCGGTGGCGGCGGCTCCCCAATAATCCGGTCCATAATCCAAGCCCCCCGCAACACCGGCGAAGTCGAAGTCCCATTCGCCGTCACTTTCAAAACAGCGCCCTGCGTTAACAGCCCGCCCAGCGGACTCCCCGCCGGCAACGAAACCTTCCGCAAAGCCGACCCCGCAACGGGCGCCAGCCCGTAATGCCGAGCCAGCCGCTCATTCGCAAACACAAAGTCCGCCTCCACCAACCGCCGAACCGGCCAGTTCTCCCGAACCATCGCCGTGAAATAAAGGAGCGTCTCCCGCTCCATCGAATCCACCAGATACTCATCCAGCCGGTACTCCGGGTACAGCCGGATATCCGGATCATCCCGCCGCAAGTGCCGCAAGTTCAGCCAATACCCCGTAAAGCTCTTCACAAACCGTTCAAACCCCGCCCCCGCGATCAGCGAATCCACCGCCTCCCGCCACCGCCCCTTCCCCACCAACTCCCGCAGCGATGCCGACGGCCGCGAGTCCGTCAAGAAGTGCGACAACCGCTCGGCAACCGCATTGGAATCCCCCGGCTCCGGCAGATACAAAAACAGCCCCGAACAAAGAAACGCCTGATACCCGGACAACAAGGCATCGGAGAAAGAATCCCCCTTGTCCAACCGCGCCATCACCAACCGTTCAAACTTCTCCATTGCTTCTAAGGGAACCGGCGCCCTGCCAGCCCAGCCCACGAAGCGCCGCAACAACCGCCGAGCCTCCTCTTTCGGCGCCGCAGGCGCCTGCCCCACCCCCAACGAATCAAACAAAACCCGATGGCTAGCCGGCGGCCAGGCAGCAGGCGCCAACGGCCCCTCAATCTCAATCCACTGAAACGCCACCCCCGGCGCCCCGCCCTCGGGAAACGGCGGATACCGGTAACTCCCCGAAATCCCCGGCTGCGCATCCACCTGCGGCACCGGCAACCCCAACAGCCCCCACTCCACCGTCTGCCCCACGCCCAGCACAACAGTGGTCTCATAAACATGCTGCCCCGGCTTCAAATCCATAATCCCGCCCACCGACTTCACATCTTCGGCAATATCGTGATTCGTAGGCCGCCGCGACCGGAACGTCATCGGCACCGTCCGCGTCGCATCGATGACCTTGAACCCCTTCTGCTGCAACACCGCCCGAGCCGCAAAACGAACCCGATACTCGCCAGCAGCCTTAGCCGCAAACCCACGAGGAAACGCCCCATACGGCCACCCCGGCGACCGGAACAACCCCATCTCAATCGAGGGGTCCGCCAACTCCTCGGGAGCCAACGGCTTCGGCCGTGCCGAGGTCACATGAACCCCCTCATTGCCCTTCAAAAAGAACATGGACTCAATCCCGCCCGTGCTCCGCAACCCCGGGAACAGCTGAAAGCCATTCGCCCGAAACTTCGCAACCGGAGGCGGCGCAGCCGCCGAAACCATCGCCTGCCGCAAAGCGGTCTCGGTAGCGTCCAAATAAGCCGCCAACTGCACCCGCGACATATCCAACGTGTCCGAGACTTTGTGAAAGTGAAACGCCTCCCGATCCTCCGGCAGCATGTCGCGAATGTCCAAATGCGGTAACGCCAAGAGGTCCCGCAAGTTCTGCTCAAACTCATCGCGATTCAGCCGCCGCATCGGCCCGCGCCCATGGGCGCGCACATCCGCCAGATCCGCCGCCGTCAACTCCCGCCCCAACTCCGCCAAAAACGCAGCCCGTTCAGAAGCCGAAAACGGAACCCCCTTAGGAGGCATCTCCCCCCGCTCCACGCGATCATAGACCCGAACCCACCGCTCCCGAACCACACGCGACGCGAGGTCAAACGAGAGCGCCCCAAAATCCAACCCGCCCCTAGCCTCCGCCCCCGCGTGACACGATACACAAGAACTCCGCACCCCAGCCGGCACCGCCGCGCCCAGAGTCCCACCGACCACAAACATCACCCAAACCACAAGAATCCACATCGCCAATATCATATCCCCTTATACAGTGCCAACCACCCCTGTCCCCTTCTTCCATTTTTCATAGAAGTGCACCGGCCCCACGCAGCAACCCACCCCCCCCAACCACACCGACGCCGAAGCAGAAAACTCCTAAGCAGCAACGCCACCCTCCGGGGACATGCGTATGCGTGTCTGTCCCTTTCAGATTTATTTGGCGTAGTTCCGTCAACGTTATTCGCCGTACGTTCCCGGTGCCGTGCGATTGAACTGGTACGGGAGCGGACCGAGTACCGGTCTCCTCTACACTGTGCGATATCTCGCGACTAGAAGGTCCGGGCCCCTCACCTACCGCCCCGCTGCGGCCTCCCTGCGAGCACCGGCTAAGAGCTCATCGAGTTGCGTTCGATCGAGCATCTTGCCCTTCACAATTACTGCGAAGATGGCCTTGGTGTTTTCAATGTTCTCCAGCGGATTGCCATTCAGCAGTATGACGCTCGCCTCCGAACCGGGCTTAATCGTGCCGAGCCCGCCAGGAAGGTTAAGAAAGTTGGCTGCGTAGGTCGTGGCACTCCGCAGCGCTTCTTTGGGGGAAAGTCCCGCTTTGACAAGCCATTTCAATTCGTCGTGAAGACTGAACCCGGCGCATGTAAACGGCGTTCCGACGTCCGTTCCAGCCAGAATTCGAACGCCCTCTCGCTGGGCCATCGCCAACGCTTTCTCGATTGCGGCGTACTCCCGCTTGCGGTAGGCAATGTACGCCGGGGTCCTGTTCGCGTTGACGATGCCGACGTCCGGCTTCCATCGGTCCCGTTCCCAAGCCGGGCTGAACGCCGCCAACGGATTGGCCTCCCGGTTAAGCTCGTCGATGAAGGTGCCGCTCCGCATGGTGACCAAGGTCGGCGTGATATGCGCCCCAAGGCGAGCAAACTCACGGAAGCTTCGCTTTGCCTTTTCGCGATTGTACCGGTCAAGCAGTTTGTTGCCGTTCCTCGCGATAGCGTCGAGCACGACCGGGAAGTTCGAGTTTGTCTTCATCGCTTCTGCAATTGCATTCGGAACCGTCCGTGACTTGACGATCTCGTCTTCCGCGTCCGATCCAGATAGCAGGGCTGCTCCATGCTCCAAGCTCTTCTGGCCAGCACGTGCCGCTTCCAACTCGGTGACGTCCCACGGCACGTGTCCGGCAAAAGTGAAACCCCGGCGCCGGCATTCCTCAGCAATTGCGAAATACGACTCGCGGGACAAGCCATCGTATACCTTAACGAAATCGGCACCGGCCCGAATCAGTTGATCCACGGCGCCCCTGCCTTGCTCGGCATTTCTCACCACGATCGCCGACCGTGATGTCGTGGCCGGCCCGTCAACCAGCGGTCCGGCGAGAATCAACTGCGGGCCAATCCACGACCCATCCAGGACCCGCTTCCGCCATTCAAACACGTTCTCCCGCCGGCCATGCATGTTGCGAACGCCCAACACCCCATTCGCGACAAACATTGGAAACTCTCGCTTCGGGCTTGCCGTATGGACATGCATGTCCCAGAGCGCAGGAATCAAAAACTTGCCCGCGGCATCGATGACCCTGGCGTCCCGCGGGAACCTTGCCCGGGCCGACTGCGTGATGCTTTGGATTCTTCCGTCGGCGAACACCACAGCCATGTCTCGCCGGAGTTCCACCGCATCAGGATCTACGACCGTCACGTGATTGAGCACCAGAGCGGAGGACGGCCCAGTTTGCGAAAACGCCTGCGGGCGCGATCCGAGCCAGCAAAGGCAAGTGAAAAGGGCGGCACCTCCAGAGAATGCGAAAGTGATTCGACGATGTCTCATGCCTGCCCTCCTTGAACTGAGGATTCTCCCCAACTCGCGTCATAGCGTACCCAGACGGCGGCGCCTGTCATAGAACCCGCCGCATCAGGCGTGAACAATGCCCCATGGCCGGAAGGACACAGCCACTCGACGCCGGGCGATTCTAATAGGGTCCCCGCGAGACTGCCAATCTGGACCGGAGCCTCCAAACGCCTCGCGCATACCCGACATCGTTTTCGAGTCTCTGTGATCTCCCAAGCCAACGTGTATCCACTGGCAACCACGTACCCAAACAGGAGTGCGCCGGGAAAGACTGTCTGCCGGTCGAACGGACTGGCTGAGCATTCAAACCAAAGCAACGTCAGGAAGGTCTGCCAGCAGAGGCTTGTCCTGAGCAGGAAGAAGTGGCCACCGCTACGCAGCGTTAACAGGAGTGCGATCCCAATTACCAACCCGCTGACGAGACCAGCAGTCTTGACCTGAGCCTCAATCCACGCGTTGACTGGCACAACTACGGCTGCACTCCCGTTCGGGGCGGTCAACTCAGCTTCTAGTTGCTCTGCGGTGGAGCCATAATTCAATCTGGCCAATACGAACTGCGGAGCCAGCGCGGCATCCATGGGTTCGACTCGATCAAGCTCTAGCCCCATGAGCCGCGGCTTAGCGGCAGTGGCCACAGAAAGAACGGCGCGATAGTCTGGCGTGGCCCGCAATGTGCCGCCAACAATACGGAATGCACCCAAGTGGCCGCGCCGCGTCTCCTTCTGCCAGCGGAGGAAGTCCTCCAGGCTCGGCGGAGCGGACAAGCCGGCGATGCGTGCTGAGCGGTAGACCATCAGTACTTGGCTCGCAGAGGTCAACTCAGATACGGCGACGCGCGTTTGACGATAGCAGTGGGTCGGGACGCCCATCGCGACAAGTAGTGCGAGTGGCAGCCCAACATACAGGCACTGACGAACTGGAAGCGCCGGGTCGTTGGAAATCCGGAGATCCCACGCATCGGCAAATGCTCCCGCCGCGAACCGCAGGAGTCTGGCCGAGCCTGCGCTCTTCCTGCGCGCCAGGCGTTCATTGGCATGGAAGAGTTCCGAAGTCCACTCCTCGCACCAAGTGGCCCTCAGCCGCTGGGGCACTAGTCTGCCGGCGGTGACGACCAGAAGGCGAGCCAAGAGCAGTTCTCCAGTCATGCCTAGGCACTCCCTTTCGCCAGCACCGGGTATCGCGCGATCACTTCGGACAACGCTCGCTTCCCCATCGCCGTTATCTGGAAGTACTTTCGGGAGGGCCCCTTGGATTGTTCTCCCTTTTCATGTGCGGAGCGGATGAGCTTCGCTGCTTCCAGCCTCCTCAGCGAAGGGTAGATGGTGCCGCTCGGCAGGCCGGTCGATTCCATGATGTCGAACCCGTATCGGTGCCCGTCATCGATTGCCCGCAGAATGATCGAGGCGGCCAGCGAGAGTGAACCGTGCATGTGGTGATTGTAGATTACTACATAGACGCGCGTCAAACCTCTCATAAAGCAAGAGTTTATGGCCTACGATTGCGGTTCGGCCGAATTGCTCGCCATAAACGGCATAGCGTAGAGCGTACCTGCCAGCCCTCCCCGCACGGTTGGGGGCTTGCTAAAACCGATGTTTTCGCAACGGAAGCGAAGGCTTCCGACGGCGGGGATTTCGGCGTTGCGAGACTGTATTGCGCTGAGCACTGGCATGGCGACAGGTTTCTGCAACACCCGACGGGCGATCCTGGTGCCAAACAAATGTTGACGGATGTGCGCCAAATATTCCCGAAAGTGACACGTGTCCGCCAACGCAAACTCGCCCACCCTACCCCAAAGACCACTCTCCCCCATCTCGACGGAAACCAAGAAGCGCCAGCCCCTGCCGCGTCCCCACCCACAAACACCCCCAAAAAACGAAAGTCCTGGCCATGCGACAAGCGCACAGCCAGGACTAAGAACTCAACCAACCCAAAAACTACTTAACCTTCGAATACTTCCCAAACTCCTCCGCAATCTTCGCATCCGCCGCATCCCCCGGATGAATAATCAGCCGATACCGGAAACGCACCGCGCTCCCCTTCGCCAACTTCATATCCCCACTCTTCGTCTTATCCCGCTCAAAGTCCCGCACGCCAAACGGGTTCGCCGCAAACAACCCATACCCGCGCGAATGCCAATACGTCGGGTGCCGCGGGTTCGACGGATGATCCAAAATCGCCAACCCAACCTTCTCCCCATCCAACGTCCCCGCATAGTCAACCCAAGGCGACCGCGTCCCCCACACCGCCTTCTCCCCCTCTTTCCCCTCCGCCGACCGCATCTTCCCCGTATGCTTCTCCTCCAACGCCGTCGTCAACCGGATCGCGAACATGCCCTCCTTGGTATCCCCAAAGACGACATCCTCCATCGCCGTCAACGTCACGTCGAAATCAATCCACCGCTGCGTCGGGTGCGTGTAGAAGGTCATCAACCGCGTCTCGGCCAGCAGCCCCTTCCCCGTCGGATCCTGCCACTCAAAGTTTGCCCCAATCGCACCCTTCTTCTTCCCGCTCTCCACCTTGGTAATCCGCCGCGTCACAATCGTCCCGCGCCCGGCCTTCCCCGCCCCCTTCTGGTTCTTCTCGTTCGCCCAGAAGTCCACTTCGTTCAACAGCCCGTGCGTCATCCACAGCCCGCGGTGATGCGGGTGATCTTTGGCCTCTCCCTCCACCGTCTCCATCGGATAGGAGCGCGTGACAATCTTGCCATTCGCCGTCCGCAGCGGGTGCAGATACGGCTTCACAGCCTCCGCCCCGACAAAGAACTCGGTAAACGGCTTGCCATCGATCGACACCGAAACACGGTCGGGCGACTGCTTGATCTGCACCTGCGCAAAGCAGGCCACAGAGAACACCATAAGGGAGAAAGCGCGGAGTTGCATCTCTCACATTCGATCACAACTCCGCGCCCAACGGGTAGCTACGCCCGCACGAACTTCCGCCCGTCGAACATCGCCTTATTCGCCATATGCGGCCCGGCCACCGCCGCCGCCGCCACCTCCACCGGCGCGTTCGGCTCTTGCCGCGTCTTGATGCAGTCCAGGAAGTTCTGAATATGCGCCTCCACCGGCACCGGAGCCAACTTCTCCATCGTCGGCGCGTTCGCGCGCTTCCAAGGCTCGCCCAACACCTTGTAACCCGCGTCATCCAGAATCATCGTGGCCTTATCACCCTGCAGGAAAATCGTCCAGCCATTCTCGTAGCTGTTGCAGTAGTCCAAGGTCCATGTCGCCATCATGTTCGGATACTCAAACACCGCGCTGAACACATCCGCATGTTCCGACCCCGTCATTTTCGCCACATACCCGCTCGCCTGCGCCGCTGTCGGCGGGCCGTTCTTCGTGAACCACTGCACAACGTCCATCAGGTGCGTTCCCTGGTCCGTCATGTTCCCACCCGCGTAGTCGTAGAAGTACCGCCACCGCCGGAACCGCATCGGCTCCAACGCCCGCTGCGGCGCCGTCCCCAGGAACCGGTTCCAATCCAGTTTCCCCGGCAAAGTCGAGTTGTCCAACGCCCCCGCCACGTTCCAATTCCACTGCGCCTTCACCAGCGCAATCCGCCCCAACATCCCCTCATCCACCAGTTTCTTCGCCTCAATCAACGCCGGCGCCGACCGCCGCTGCATCCCAATCTGCACCACCTGCTTCGAAGCTCGCACGGCCTTAATCATCCGGTCGCTCTGCTCCAAACTGTGCGACAGCGGCTTCTCCAAGTACACATCGACCTTCGCATCCAGCGCCGCCATCAGCATCGGCGCATGCTGGTGATCGGGCGACGCCACCACCACGCAATCCGTCTTCACACCCGCCAACAGCTCGCGGTAATCCAGGAACTTCTTCGCCTCCGGCTCCAACTGCGAACCCTTTTCCAAGTTGGGCTCATAGACATCGCAAACCGCGGCGCACACCGCGCCGAGTTGCTTGAACTTACTCATCAAATAACGGCCCCGGCCCCCGGTGGCAATGGCGGCGTACGTCACGCGGTCATTGGCGCCGAAGGCGCTCTGCGGAATGAAAAGAGGCGCTACTCCAAGCGCCCCAACAAAATGGCGACGATCAGTAGACATGTGCGATAACTCCCTTTCGCCGCCACTCTATCAAAGATGGGAAACAATGGACAGGACGCAAACATCCCTCTCGCTCAGCAGCCCCGCCCACATCCATATGTTCCGCGGGAAACGCCAATACGCATCCAAGTCTACGGCTTCAACCGATGCGTAACAGGACTCACCCCGGTCGGATTCCCCCGCGCATAGTCGACCCGCAACACAATCTGGCAGCTCTCATACGGAACGACACCGCCACGGAACACGATCCCATTCAACTGCGAGAGAAACGCGGGTTCTCTCAGCTTCTCCATCACGTACTCCGAGGATTGTGTCCGATTTCCAAATACGTTCAGGAACGACCCGCCTGCCTGCGTCCGCAAACTCGTCACCAGCACATAGTCCGCCGACACCTCGTTGCCACGCCCCATCGGAGTCCAGTCGTCGGAGGTGTAGGTTGCCTGCTCCCCGGCCCTCGGCGTGACGTTGACGAAACCCGACTGCGTGCCATGGTGAACAACCGGCGGCGCTTGGAAATTCAGCCCCTTCATTACCTCTAAAAGAATCGGGGCCCCGCGGGGATGGCCCACCACAACGGTGTTCTTGTCTGCGAGGTCCACCGCCGATAAATCCAAAACATTCCGGAACGAAGGCGTACTTCCCATCGAGCTCAAATGCCGGCCCAGTTGCCACACAGCGGCAACGTCACCGAAAGACACCCAGCGGCCCCATTCCGGCGCCGCCGGAACCTCCCGTAACACCTTTTCGGCGTCGCGCAGGTCGGCCGGGTAGTTGAGCCGGAAATTGCGCTCGTGCCCCTTTGCACTCCGAAAGAACAGCGGCGTGGATAGGG
Source organism: Candidatus Sulfopaludibacter sp. SbA3 (assembly GCA_945860645.1). GTDB lineage: Bacteria > Acidobacteriota > Terriglobia > Bryobacterales > Bryobacteraceae. Next base: position 11,069 of record CAMATG010000051.1, read on the forward strand.
CTACGGTCACCGGGCCGGATCGAAATGGCGCCCATATAGGATGCAGGGCGACCGCTGCCGGCACCCTGGACTGCCGGCCGGCCCCGAATAGCAGCCACCCGCCAAGCAGCGCCGCCACCAACCCGACGGCAATGCCAAGTCCCACACCCGACGAAAACCCGAGCTGCCGCCCCGTTTCTCGCGCCGTCAGTTCCGTCACCCGCTCCGCCGGCGCTTCCAGCACGGGCCGGTAGCTGTTCTTCTCAAAGCGAAGGCGCTCACACTCCGCCGCCCCTTCAGTCCTGTAATACTCGTCGAGCTTCGTTCTTAGCCGGTGCATCTGCGCCCGGACTATAGTGTCCTGCCGGGGGTCAAACCCGCGCCGTTGAAAGAACTTCGCTCCTATCGACAACTCTGTCAACAACGACAAATCGTCCGCCACAACGGCTTCGCTGATATACCCCACCAACCCCTTCAGTTGCTCCGCTCGGCTCAGCGTCCGGCTCGCCTGGAACCGCCCCAACGCCTCAACCATGCGCCGCATTTCCGGCGACATCGGCCTGTCACTTGTTTCGGCTGGCGAGACCATACCGGCGCAGCTTATCAGACAACCCCTTCCGATTCAACACGCCGTAACGTTACCGGCCAAGTTTCTACCCACTTTTCACTCCCTCTTTCTTTGAACTTTAAGGATCCTGAAACGAGGCAGCCCAATCGAGCCGCTCGCCCAGTCAGCTACGCCTTTAGGAGCCGTAACGATGTTAGATAAACTGAGACCATTCCTCGCCCTTGCGCTGTTCGCGCTCGCCGTTTCCCTCCCAGCCCAGGAGTACCGGGGCCGCGTCCAGGGTTCGGTAACCGACAGCACCCAGGCCGCCGTCACCGGCGCCACCGTTACCCTCTCGAATCTCAACACCGGCGTCTCCAGCACACGCCTGACCTCCGACCAGGGCCGCTATCTCTTTGATCTCGTCCTGCCTGGAAAATACCGGGTCACCGTCCAACTCCAGGGCTTCAATAAATTCGTTCAGGAGAACGTGGTCCTCCAGTCCCGCTCCGACGTCACTGTCGACGCCGCCCTCCGTGCCGGCGACGTTCGCGAAACCGTGACCGTCGAAGCCCAGGCCAGTACCGTCCAGTTCAATACCAGCAAACTCGAGACCACCGTGGATCAGGCGCTGGTCAGCAACATGCCGATGATCTCTCGCAACCCCCTCCTTCTGGCGAGGCTCGACCCGGCCGTCGTGCAAAGCGACACCGCCCGCGAAGTCGAACCCTATATGACCTGGTCCGGCAACCGCCAACAGATCGGCGGCGGACGCGATTATTCCAATGACCTCCAGATCGACGGCAGCCCCATCGGCATCGGCTACAAAACCAGCTACATGCCGTCACCGGACTCCGTGCAGGAAGTCGCTGTCCAGCAGAATGCGGTCGATGCCGAATACGGCCATTCCGGAGGCTCCGCCGTCACCCTCACCATGAAGGCCGGCACAAACGCCTGGCACGGCAACGCGTTCCATCAGGGCCAATATCCCTGGGCGAATGCCCTCGAAAATCGCGTCTTCCGCACCATCAACCTGGGCCGGGTCCATATGTACGGCGGCACCCTCGGCAATCCCATCAAGAAGAACAAGCTGTTCAACTTCTTCTCCTACGAGCAATGGCGTAAGACCGATCCCAACGACCTGATCAACACCTTGCCAACCGACCTGGAACGGGATGGCAACTTCTCCCAATCGCGCAACGCCGCAGGTGGATTGCGCACCATCTACGATCCCTTCACCACCCAGACCTCCGCCGATGGCGCCACCATCACCCGGATGCCGCTCCCCGGCAATATCATCCCGAAGTCGGCCCAGGATCCCGTCGCCGTTTCCTACATGAGCAAGCTGTGGAAACCTAACCGCCCCGGCCAGGGCCCGTACAACATCAACAACTACTACGTGCCCCTGCCCATCCGCTACGACTATCACAACATCTCCAACCGGACCGACTACGTAATGAACGACAAACTCCGGTTCTATGGCCGTTACAGCAAGCTGTGGACACCAGTAACCACCTCGAACCCCACGGGCTCTGATTACTACGTAAACGATCGCGGCAGCCAGCGCGATGCGCTCTCGATCTCCGGCGACGCGGTGTACATGATCAGCGCCAGCACCATCCTCAACGTCAACGCCACCTACCATAGCTTCGTCGACGCTTCGAAGTACGCCGAATCCGCCAACGTCGGCTGGGACAAGATCTGGCCGAACAGCAGCTTCTACAAGACCATCTTCGGCAACAAGGCCGTGCCCGAACTGCTCCCCCGCATGTCCATCCTCGGCACCGGAACGGGCGAATACTGGACGGCGATGGGCCCCCGCGGCGGCACCTGGAATCAGCGGCCCACCGCTGACGGCGTCAGCGTGAAGCTCGCCCGCCAGCAGGGAAAACACTACCTGAAGATGGGAGCCGATACGCGCGGCACCCGCACAACCAGCCTCATCGTGAACAACAACCCGGGCTTCGGCTTCCAGGCCGACGGAACCTCGGCCACCTACGTCAATCCCGATCTGCGCACCTCCGGCGATGGCTACGCCACCTTCCTCCTCGGCGCGATTCAGCCCGCCGGTGGCGGCGCCGACAGTTGGGACAGCGGATCGACGTCCATGACGGCAACCATTCTGCCGCAAGGACAGAACCGCTTCTACGGCATGTTCATCAATGACGATTGGAAAATGAGCCGGAACCTGACGATCAACATGGGTCTGCGGTACGAGTATGAAACCGCCTACACCGATCCCGAAGACCGCCTCACCCGGCCGCTCGACCTCACCAGCCCGATCCCGGAGATGCAGGGTGCCTCCGCGCCGAAACTGCCCACCGAGGTCAGCCAGTTCTACAAGGGACCTACGATTCTGAACGGCGCCTTCAACTTCGCCGATTCCAATAACCGTGGACAGTGGAATGCCGGCAAAGGCGGCTTCTCCCCTCGCATCGGCATGGCCTACCGCGTCAACGACAAGACCTCCCTCCGCATCGGCTATGGCCGCTATCTGACGCCCTGGACCGGCGGGACTTTCAACATTTTTGACACCATCTATGCCGGCTATAAGAACGTTACCGGCGCCTACCCGGCCGTTCTCGGCATTCCGCAAACGCGCCTCCGCGATCCCTTCCCGTCCACGTCGCCCGTAGTGCCCGCGTACGAAAAACGCCTCGGCCGCTACACCGGTTTGGGCGATAGCTTATCCTTCGTCAACGCCAACCGGACACGCGCCTATAGCGACCGCATCAACTTCTCCTTCCAACGTCAGTTGGTCCAGGATATGGTGCTCGACGTGACGTACTACATCAACCTCTCTTCGCAGAATATCGGCGGCTATAACATCAACCAGGTGGATCCCCGCGTTGCCTATGAGTTCAAGGACGCCACCAACCGGGCCGTCGCGAACCCCTTCTACAACTTCTCCACCGTCGACAAATTCCCCGGCGCGCTCCGTTTCCAGCGCACCGTTGGCATGACGTCTCTCATGCGCCAGTATCCGCAATACGGCAATCTAAACGTCATCGACGCCATTAACGGCGGGTCCTCGCGCTATCAGTCGCTCCAACTGCGCCTCAACCGCCGCTTCGCAAATGGCTACAGCATGCTGTTCGGCTACAACTACGCCCGGCAGCAGGACGAAGTCTTCTTCAACGACATCGCCTCTTTTAACCGCGAATTCACCTGGCAGGAAAGCGATCGTCCCCGCCAGCGTCTCTCGCTCGCGGCCACCTGGGAAGTCCCCGTCGGCCGCGGCCGGTCGCTGCTCTCTTCCATGCCGAAGGTGCTCGACATGGCCATCGGTGGCTGGGATGTCACCGGCTTGATGACCTGGCGTTCGGGTTTCTATGTGCGCTTTGGCGGCCTCGCCGTCAACGGCGATCCGCGCGTCGAAAATCCCACGCCCGGCAAATGGTTCAACACCGCGGCGTTTTCGCGCCTCCCCAACTTCACACCGCGCACCAACCCCTGGCAGTATGATGGTTTGACGAATCCGGGCCTCTTCAATCTGGATACGTCGATCGTCAAGCGGGTCCCAATCACCGAACGGGTTCGCGGGGAACTGCGGATGGATGTGTTCAACGCGGCCAACAACATGACTTGGGCGAACCCGAATACCAACGTACAGAGCAGTCTTTTCGGTGTTACCAACAACACATTGTCAGCTACCTTCGGCCGCCGGGCGCAATTGGGCCTGCGGGTTGAATTCTAGCCTCTGGGCTTGCATACTCTGGCCGGCGGCGGGTGCGCTTCTTGCGCAATCGCCGCCGTTTGATTTACGGGAAGCGGCACGGCTTGACGCGACCGGGAAATGCGCCGAGTCGGAAGCCATCTACGTCCGTGCCCTCTCCGCCGGCACGCCGTCACCAGCGTTGCTCAACAACGCCGGCAATCACTACCTCTCCTGCGGCAACCCGGACAAAGCCAGGGAGTACTTTGAACGCCTTTTGCTCCGTGTTCCCGCGCACCTGAACGCAAACCTGCAACTGGCGCGCCTTGCCGTGGAGCACAAACAGCCCGCGCGGAAGTTCCTGGCGGTTCTGGCCGCGCGGGGCGATACCGAGCTGCTCTCAGAAGCCGGCACCCTCTACGCGCGACTCGGCGACTTCAAACAGGCGCAGCAGCTCTTCCAGCGCGTCGCCGTGTCCTCCCCCGGGGCCTTCGATCCGCTCTGGAACCTCGGTCGAGCCGCCGCCCGCGCCGGGGACCTCCCACGTGCCAGGGCAGCCCTCGAAGCCGCCCTCCGCCTCAAGCCACAGGACGTCTCTGTCCTGCACGAACTCGG
>CAMATG010000052.1 GCA_945860645.1 Candidatus Sulfopaludibacter sp. SbA3
CACCCTGAACGTTTCGTCCGCAGAGCCCCAAATGTCCAGCCTCTTCCGGGTATGGTCTGGATCAACAAACCCGTCTCATCGGATTCTCCAGAAAGGAATACTCACTAAATTCTTTCGCCGACTGTCTCAAAGTTGTTGACACGCGCCGCCCGTTCCAGAAATAACTGTTTATCCTGTTCCGGAATAGCAACGACAATCTCGTATTTGTTTCGGTCCAAGCGCTGATTCAGTAGGGAGGCCAGCGGTCTTTCGAGCGCATTTCTCAAGTCATGCAACGGCAAAATGATCGACAATCTCATCTTCGCGACCGATAATCGAGCCGGGCAGGTTCGGACGCCGACCGGAACGTACGATGTTCAATGAGCATCACGGTACCATTCTCCCGCATCGTCGCCCGGCCATCGCCGATCAGGTATGCGCCCGCCGAGCGAGTTAGCCTAAAAAGCCAGACACAAACGACTACGACGCCGTTCACCGCTGTTGCGCTCCGTCCCAGGCTTGTCGAAAATCGTTCGGACGTTGAATGTCCTCCATCGGATGAAGTTTCAGATTCCTGGTCATGCTCATGGGTCCGATGCTTTTTGAAATGGAATCGGAGTCCAATCGCCCCAGACAGGAGTGGGTCGGTGTGATCCATATGCTTTCCGACAGCCGGACGCGGCTGTTTCTTCCCTCTCAGGCGTAAGCCCCGATAAAACGGGTCTGATTTCAGCCAAAGTTTACATACATCTCATCGGCGTCCGCTCGACCGAAGTGACTCGAAAACAATGTCAAATCTCGTTAAACGAATTTTACATCCGAAGTGTCCAAGTAGAACAGACACCGTGTTCCTCATACAGGGGCAGGGATGACTCTCGGCCTCTGGACGTTCATCACTATCACCATTTGCCTTGCTCTCTCCAGCTGCGGGACCCGCGCCGTCACCGTTGCCGACCCCGCCACGCGCCCGGCAACCACGCCCGAGCGCAAGCCCGGCGAACGTGTCGCCCGCATTTCGGGAATGATCCAGGCGCTGCAATCGGTGACCGTGCGCGTCCCCCAGATCCCGGCCCAAAACAGCCGCCTCACCCTCGCCGCGTTGATTCCGAATGGCTCCACTGTGCACAAAGGGGACATCCTAGCCGAGTTCGATCAAACCAGGCCTGCGCCCTTGCGGGCTCCGGCACGTATGTCCCCGGAAAGGGTTGCCGCTGCGAGAGGTGGCGCCGCGACGCAGAACTTCCGAACCGTCGAGAGCTGGTCTAATCCACGGCGAGGCGGGTGACTAGGCCGGATTGGGTTGGCGTTGCCAGGGACACGGTCCAGGTGCCGCGCTCCATGGGTAGGGGGCCGGGATAGGAGCTGTAGGTGTCGACCCATTCGGCGTTTATGGCGAGCTGGCTGGTCCACTCGGCTCCCGAGGGGGCACGCCATTGCCAGCGGGCCGTGGGGGACGTTCCGGCGGTCCATCGGGTCCAGACGACGGGGCGCTGGTCGCGCGGGAGGCGGGCGGATTCGGTGAAGCGGCCGTCCTTGCGCTGGCCGAGGGCCTGCATTTTTGGGCCGGGTTTGAGGGATTCGGCCAGGCCCAGTTGGCGTCCGCGATAGTTCGCCAACCGGGCGGTGAATTCGGCGTCCGCACGCAGGTACCAGGCTTCGCATTGGGCCGCGTAATTGGCGGCGCGTTCGGGATCCGTCAGGGCCTGGTTGTGCTGTTCGCCGGGGTCGACGGTGAGGTCGTAGAGTTCGTCCTGGCCGCCGCGGATGGCGGCGATGTACTTCCACTTGCCGTCGCGCAGGCCCCACTGTTCGGGACGCGCGTTTTTGAAGAAATGCACGGGGCGGGATTCGTAGGTTTCGGCGAACAGATTTTGCCCGGCGAGGGTTGGGTCCGGGGCAAGGAGGTAGGCCAGGAGTGTTGGCATGATGTCGCCGTTGGCGCCGATACGGGCGGGACGAAGTGGCTCCGTTAGAACCCAGCGGGGATCGAGGCAGAGCAGGAAGCTGCGGACGTTTTCTTCATAGATGAAGTTTTTGTGGAGGACGTTCAGCTGGTGGCGGTCGCCGAAGGCTTCGCCGTGATCGCCGGTGACGATGAGCAGAGTGTCCTGCCAGAGACCTTTGTTTATGAGCATGGCGACTAGCTGGCCGATGGCGTTATCGGTGTAGTGAATGGCGTTCAGATACTGGGAGCGGTCGTCCTTGCCGGCGAAGGGGGCGGGGTAATCGGCCGGGGCTCCGTAGGGGTGATGGGAGGCGGCGTTGATGTATTCGAGGTAGAACGGTTGGCCGGTGGCTCGCTTCTCTTCGACCCACTTTTCCATGAGGCCGAGGGTGTATTCTTCACGGGCGCCCCAGGAGTGGATGAGATTGGCTGGATTGAGATGGGCCGCGTCGCGTTCGATTGTTTGGAAATGGTCGTAGCCGCCCTGGTCGAGGAGGGCGTCCATACCCTCGACGTCGGTGCGCTGGCTGGAGAAGGCGGCGGTGGCGTAGCCCAATTGGCGGAGGGAGCGGCCGAGCATGGGGCCCTGGTAGTGATGGTCCAGCTCGCGGGGTCCGCCCTGGGTGAGGATGCGGCCGCCGGTGTGGATGGCGGTATGGGAGCGGGCGGTGGAGGGGGCGGGGGCATAGAGGGAATCGAAGAGAACGCCGCGGCGGGCGAGGCGGGCGAGGTTGGGGGCGTAGAGATGGGAAGGGCCACCATCGGCGGCGGTGAGGAGATTGAGGGCGCCAACGGATTCCATGACGACGAGGACGACGTTGGGGCGGCGGCCGTTGCGGCGTTTGGCGGCGGCATCGGCGAGGGCGGCGAGTTGGGAGTTGCGATCGATTGCGGGGGCGTCGAGGGCGGTCATTACGGGGGGCGGGGGGCGGTGGCCGAGGGAATCGGCGGCGTTGCCGGCGGCCCAATCGCGGGCGGCGGCGATGAAGAGATGTTCGTTCAAGTGGAAGTAGCGTGGGGAGGCGAAGGCGGGGATGCCGGCGAGGAAGAGGATGCCGGCGGCCCAGCCCCAGTTCTGCCAGCGGGGGACGGCGAGGGGCGGGCGCCAGAGGAGGCGGAGGAGCCAGACTTCGCCGGCGAGGGCGACGGTGAGGGCGAGGAAGAAGAGGCCGTCGGTATTGCGGGAGAGCGAACTGACGCCGACGCCAGGGTTCCAGTTGGAGCCGAGTTCAAAGAACGACGGGCGGAGATGATCGAAGGAGATTTTGTAGAAGACCAGATCGACGAGGACGAGTTGGGCGACAACCACGTAGAGCAGGGGCACGAGCCAGCGGGCGCGGCGGTGGCCGGCGAGACCCCACGCCACCAACGCCAGGGCGACGGTGACGGCGAGGGTCTGGGCCTGCAGGAACGGGATGGTGCCGAGGTGCTTGAGCGCGTCGAGGGGTTGGCTGCCGGCGGGCACCAGGTAGGCGAAGAAGCTGCCGGTTTGGACGGTCAGCATCAAGGCCCAGTGGGAGAGCGCGACGGCGAAGGCGATGGCGGTGCGGGCGTTGGGGCTCATGGGGGTGCGGTTAGCGGTAGCGGCGGAGGAGGAGCATGGCGCCGACGCCGACGCCGAGGAGGACCACCGAGCCGGGTTCGGGGACGAAGGAGGTGTTTTCGATGGCGGCGATGGAGGTGGTGGAGGAGTCGAGGGAGCCGAGCTGGGTTCGCACCGGGTTGGGGGTGTAGGTGGAGGCATCGAAGGAGAAGAGGGCGCGCTGGCCGTCGGTGTAGCGGCCGATGGCGAAGGCGGTGCCATTGGTGATGGTGAAGGCGCTGAGTTCGGAGAGGATGGCTGAGCCACTGCCACTGCCACTGCCGGAACCGGAGCCGGTATCGCCGGTGCCAAAGCCACTGCCGGAGCCGGAGCCCGAGCCGGAGCAACTGCCGCCATCGACGGGGACTTGCTGGGGGAAGAGGCCGGCGAGGAAGAGGGCGGACGGATCGGCGGTGAAAGCGAGGGACTGGCCGAAGATGCCACAGGCGGAGGGGGAGGAGGCGGCAGCGCCGGTGTTGGGATCAAGGCCGAAGATCTCTGTATCGAACAGGCCGAAGAGGCTGCCGGAGGAGTTGAAGGCGAGGCCGGTGGGGGAGAACAGGCCGGTGTTAAGGTCGAGGGAGGAGACGAGGCCCGTGTTGGGATCGATAGTTCTGAGGCTGGCTTCTTCGCCGTTCGGGACAAAGAGGCCGTATAGGACGCCGGTGGCACTGAAGGTCATGGCGCGGAGGCTGGGGGCGCTGAGGGCCTGGGTGCTGAGGACGGCGGCGTTGGAGGGGTCCAAGGAGAAGAGAGTGGCGCCATCGGAGACGTAGAGGAGAGGCGCCGCCTGGGCCGCCGCGAGGGTTCCCAGCATGACGGCGAGCCAGCGGAGATTGGATTTGAGATTCATAACAGGGACCAGAGTAGGGCGGAAAGAAAAAGCGCACATCCCTCGAAAGAGGGGCGACTTTCCGCTACACTGGCATTCAGTTTGGCCTCCCCCTCCACGATACGCAGGCTGGTGATTGGCGGCGCCGTGCTGTGGGCCGTTGCACTGGGTATGGCGATTCCGGAGTTCTGGGCGCATGGGGGGACGGCGCGCGGAGTGGGATGGTTCTCTACGCCCGAGGGGCAGGCACACTGGGTGACGCAGGTGAGGCCGGGCGGACCGGCGGACGGGATGCTGCGGGTCGGCGACCGGGTCCTGTCCATCGATGGGAAGTCCGGCTATGCGGGCTCGTACACGCCGGTGACGCAGGCGTGGCGGTTGCCGCCGGGCACGGAGTACCGGGCGCAGGTGGAGCGCGGGGGCGAGCGGATTGACGTGACGCTGCGCGTGGCGGAGCGGCCGGGATCGCAGTGGCTGTTGATCGTCAGCCAACTGTTCGGCAGCTTGACGTTCGCGGCGATCGGGTGGCTGATGGGGTGGCAGCAGCCGGAGTTCCGGACAGCGCGACTGGGGTGGGTGGCGTCGCAGCTAACGGCGTTCAGCTACCTGGCGCTGGCGCTGAATGGGACACAGACGTTGGGCTGGTATCCGAGCACGCTGCTGAGTGTGCTGCGGGCGGCCGGGAACTGGCACCTTTGGCTGGCGTACTGTTTTGTGGCGGAGTTTCCGTATCCGCCGCCGATGAGCCGGGTTTGGCGGGGGATTCGGAATGGGCTGGGAGTCGTGTGTTTTGTGGCTTGGTGCGTGATGACCTGGTCGAACCTAGCATTCGCAGGAGGGGAGACGTGGAGCCGCCGGCTGCCGGCAGGGGTGCTAGAGGTCTATCCGCAGGTGTCGATGGGGTGCATCTCGTTGATGGGGTTGGGCGTGATGGCGGTGTTGATTCGAAACTACCGGGTGATGACGGACGCGCGGGCGCGGAGCAGCATCCGGCTGGTGGCGGGGGCAATCGCGGTGGGGATGGGGACAATGAGCGCGGCATCGATCATTGCGATATTGAACGGGCAGATTTCGTCGCCGCTGATCAACCTGGCGCCGTTGCCGATTCCGATTTGTTTTGCCTACGCGGTGCTGCGGCACGGGGTGCTGGACCTGCGACTGGTGGTGCACAGGAGTCTGCATTATCTGCTGGCGCGGCAGTTATTGCGGGGGCTGACGCTGCTGCCGTTGGTATTGATGGTGGTGCGGGCGATTGCCAATCCGGAGGCGCCGATTGGGAGCTTGTTCAACATTGTGGGCGTGGGGCTGGTGGTGGCGGCGGTGGCGGGGCTAGAGTTCCGGGAGCGGTTGCAGCAGGGGTTGGACCGGTGGTACCGGCGGCCTGGGTTGGAACGGGAGAGGCAGCTGCGGGCGCTGGCGGCGGAGATTGGCGGGATGGGGTCGCGGGAAGAGGTGGCGGCGATGGCGCCGCGGCGAGTGATGGCGATATTGGAATTGGAATGGGCGGAGTTCGACGAGGCGGGGGCGTTGCAACTGGGGCCGGGCGAGGCGATTTCGGATTCTGAGCGGGAGTTGGTGGCGCTGGTGGCGGCGCAGGCGCGGTTGGTGCGGGAGAAGGCGGAGGCGGTGCAGACGGAGCGGCAGCGGATTGCGCGGGAGATCCACGATACGGCGGGGCAGGGGTTTGCGGGGATTGCGCTGTACATGGACGCGGCGCGGAAGACGTTTGCAAGCGGAGCGACGGAGGAGGCGAGCCAGTTTTTGGAGGAGGCCGGGGCGCTGGCGCGGAAGAGTTTGCGGGAGACGCGGGCATCGATTGCGGGGTTGCGGGAGGGGGACCTGGCGGCGCGATTGGAGAGCCTGGCGGGGCGGAATGAGATTGTGACGGTGTCCGTTGGGGCGGACGCGGCGGGGCGGGCGCCGGGCGAGATGCAGTGGCATTTGGCGCGGATTGCCGAGGAGGCGGTGGCGAATGCTTGCAAGCATGCGGGGGCGGGGGCGATCAGGGTGGAATTGCAGGGGCGGGACGGGGTGTTGTGCCTGCGCATTTGCGATGATGGGCGGGGGTTCGACACGGACGAATTGGGACGGGGCGGGTATGGGTTGGCGGGGCTGCGGGAGCGGACGGAGCAGATGGGGGGGACATTGACGATTGCGAGCGCGCCGGGCGCGGGGACAGAGATTCGCGTGGAGGTGCCGGCGTGATCCGGCTGTTGGTGGTGGATGACCAGAGGGTGATCCGGGCGGGGCTGACGGCGATATTGAACCTGCAGCCGGACATGCGGGTGGCGGGGGAGGCGGCGAGCGGGGAGGAGGCGGTGGGGCTGTGCGGGGAATTGCAGCCTGACGTGGTGTTGATGGATTTGAAGATGCCGGGGATGGGTGGATGGCGCGCGACGGCGGCGGTGCGGCAGGCGGCGCCAGGGTGCCGGGTGTTGGTGTTTACGACGCTGATGGGCGACGACCATGTGTACCGGGCGATTGAGGCGGGGGCGCTGGGATATTTGACGAAAGACGCCGAGGAGGCGGAGTTGACGGCGGCCATTCGCGCGACGCACGCGGGGCGGCGGACGATGCCGGCGGCGGTGGCGGCGGCGCTGGACCGGCGGCTGGCGGCGGATCAACTGACGGCGCGGGAGATTGACGTGTTGCGGCTGGTGGCGGGGGGGCGGAGCAACCGGGAGGTGGGCGAGGCGCTGGGGCTGACGGAGCATACGGTGAAGGGGTATTTGAAGAGCATTACGGCGAAGTTCGATGTGCCGGACCGGACGGCGGCGGCGATCCTGGCGGTGCAGCGGGGGTTGTTGGACATGGACGGGATTGGGCTGGCGGAACGGGAAGGATGACGCCGGCGTTTGACGGTTTGTGTAATTTCCGGGAAGTGGGGGGCGTGCGGCCGGGAGTGTTGTACCGGTCGGAGGAGCTTTCGCGGCTGAGCGCGGCGGATGGGGAGCGGCTGCGGGGGTTGGGGATTCGGGTGATTTGCGACTTGCGTTCGGACCGGGAACGGGCGAAGAGGCCGGCGCGGTTGGGGGCGGATTCGGGCATTCGGATTGTGCCGGTGGCGTTGCAGGACGATGCGGCGCAGCGGGTGATCCGGAACCAGTTATTGGGGTGTTTGTACGGGCGGGCCGGCGGGGAGCGGTACCGGGGGATTGTTCACGAATACTACCGGCAGATGGCGTTTGAGAGGGGGGAGCGGATTGGGGCGGTGCTGCGGGTGTTGGGGCGGGAGGAGAATTTGCCGGCGGTGATTCATTGCACGGCGGGGAAGGACCGGACGGGGGTGGTGGCGGCGTTGGTGCAGCTATTGGCGGGGGTGGGGTATGGGACGGTGATGGATGACTATTTGCGGACGAATGAGTGTATGGTGGGGCGGTTTGCGAAGTTTGCGGGGGTGATGCGGGTGATGACGGGGTTCCGGTTTTCGCGGGCGCAGCTGGTGGTGATGGCGTCGGCGCAGGCGGAGTATTTGGATGTTCTGTGTGGGGGATTGGTGGAGAGGTATGGGAGTATTGACGGGTATTTGCGGGAGGGGTGCGGAGTGGAGGCGGAGGTGTTGGCGGGGTTGCGGGGGCGGATGGTGGAATGATGACACGCACAGATTGGATTGGCCCGTCGGCGGAGGCGCAGGAGCGGGTAATGGCGCCCCTGCGTTGCGCGGCACGGTTGCGCGGACGGAGGGGGTACAACGGTTTGTGTAAACGCGATTCTCCGAAAGTGAAGAGAGGGATGTCGCGGATTCAGCTTCAGAAGGGCGAATGCCCGATCTGCGGTCCTCGATAGCACGCCCAGAATTCGGGGGCAGCGCGGTGGGTCACAGTTCGGAGGAGAGACCCGCGGCGTGATCCCGCAAAGCTCGCTCGGCGAGGCGGGCGAGCTTTCCGTTTTTGACGTCCGTGGCGATCTGGCAATCCCAGACGTCGGAGCAGGGATTGGCGGGAGGCTGCTCGGGTTGCTCGTCGCGGGTCATGTACTCAGGATATCCGTTCCTTACACTTCGCCGACGGCGCGTTCGATGAGGCTGCGGGCGACGGATTGGGCGCCGGTGTGCTCCATGTAGTTGACGCTCATGTCGAGGAGGGCGGCGAGGTAGTCGAGCTTGTCGTCGGAGAACTCGATGATGCCGTTGAGGCGGCCGAGGGAGTTTTCGAGGGTGATGCCGTGGTTGGCGGCGAAGTCGCCGAAGGAGCCGGCGGCACCGTTGACGATGTCCATTACGTTCTCCGGGACGTAGCCGCGGAGGCGCTGGTAGAGGGCGTTGTCCTCGATGGCGGACATGTCGATTTCGGTGAGTTTACGGGCGAAATCGGGACCGAGGGGGATGAGGCCGTCGAAGACGACGATGGAGGAGACGCGGATTAGGTTGGTCTTTTCGAAGGACCCGACGGCGGCGGCGAAGTCGCTGACGCTATCGCCGGGGAAGCCGTTCAGAGAGCAGAAGGCGACGGATTCGACGACGACCTTCATGGCGAGGTCGGCGAGCTGGGCCTTTTCGGGGGAGGGGGTGATGCGGTCCAGGAAAGACAGCATGCTGAAGGATTCGCCGACTTTGTGGGCGAGGGCGGCGAGGCCGACTTTGGAATCGACTTGATCGGCGAGGCGGTAGAGGTAGAGGGCGCGCTGGTAGCCTTGCGAGGGATCGTTGAAAAGTTCGAGGGCGCGGGCGCGGATGCGGGCGACCATGCCTGGATCCGTTTCGCCGGTGATTTGTTGGATGGAGTTATCGAAGCCGGTCACGTTTTCCCAGGAGCCGGGGACGATGTAATCGAGGGCGCCGAGGGCGCGGACGGTGAGGCCGGATTGGGGGAGCTGGTCGATGATTTGATCGATGGAATCGGACATGTTGGGATCCTATTTATTGAGGGCGGCGAGGTTGAATTTTTCGAGCCAAGCTTCACGGTCGGAGGCGGAGAAGGCGGGTTGGAGGGAGCGGACCTGGACCTGGAAACGATCGGCTACGAGGAGGGCGGTGCCTTGGGCGCCGACGGCGGCGGCGGGGTGGCCGGCGATCTTTTTGGTGGCGGTTTTGAACTTGTCACGAGCGGAGGGGTTGGCGGCGGTGTCGGAGATGGAGAGGGTGGCGAGTTTGCCGGCGCCTTTGAGGAGTTCGGCCTGGGAGAAGCCGTCCTTTTCCTGGGTGAAGCGGACGGTGAAATCGCCGGTGGATTTGGGGAAGGCGGCGTTGAGGGAAGAGCCGGCGGTGGCTTCCTTTTGGGGGATGGCTTTGTTGGGGCTGGTGGCGACGACGGGCGTTTCTTCTTTGGCGCCGGTGGAGCGATAGAACCAGACGCCGGCGACGACGACGATGAGCAGGAGGAGGAGTTTCTTCATGGAGTTGACTGGTTCTTTAGAGTATCGAACTCCGGAAAGTGTTACGCGCTGGGGCGCGTCGATTTTTCGGCCGCCGGGTTTAGAGTGGGAGGTGCGAGGAAATTTATGCAAAAGATTCTGGGAATGTGGGCGTTGTTGGCCATCGCGTGTTTTGGGCAGCAGACGGGGGCTGGATTCGCGGTGGTGGGGTTGGCGGCGGGGCAGACGGCGCGGATCAATGTACTGAACGAAGCACCGGCGAAGGGGCCGGAGAGTGTGGCGCTGCCGTGCCGGGTGACGCTGCAGTTTTTGGGGGCGGAGGGGGAGTTGCTGAAAGAGCGAACGATCGACGATTTTGGCGCGGGGAAGATTGCGTATCTGGATTTGGGTCCGGGAGACCGGCCGGAGACGGAGACACGGACGCCGGTGCGGGCGGTGGTTCGGTGGGGATATGCGGGCGGGGCAAATCCGCCGGCGGGGACGGCGGAGGCGTGCCAGGTAGTGCCGAATATGGAAGTTTATGAGACGGAGAGCGGGAAGACGCAGTTGTTGTTGACGGAGACGCGGCCGTTGTCGAGCAGGGGCGGGTTGGCGGTACCGTAGGAGGGGGAGAACTTTGCGTGATTCGATTGATTTTGGTGGTTGCGTGTGTGGCGGCGCCATTGGCGGGGAAGGTATTGTTCCGGGCGGGGTTTGAGACGGGGGATTTGAGCGAGTGGGCGGGGACGGGGACGAAGGGTCAGAACGCGACGGCGCGGAACGTGCAGGTGGTGAGCGACGTTGTGGCGTCGGGGAAGTATGCGGGGAAGTTCACGATTCACGGGGACGATGTTTTTAATGATCGGCAGTTGCGGGTGCAGGTGGGCGGGCCGCGGGTGACGGTGGAGGAGGGGTCCGA
This sequence comes from Candidatus Sulfopaludibacter sp. SbA3, assembly GCA_945860645.1. Classification (GTDB taxonomy): domain Bacteria; phylum Acidobacteriota; class Terriglobia; order Bryobacterales; family Bryobacteraceae. Next base: position 10,550 of record CAMATG010000052.1, read on the forward strand.
CACGTACATGGCGTTTTCGCTGTACATGGCCGAGGGGGCGAAGGAGCGGGACAACTTTTTCTACTGGGAAGGGAATCCGCCGCCTCGCTATAACAACGTGATGACGTGGTGGGTGGAGCCGAAGGCGGGCGGGGGGACGGTGATCAAGTATGGGACGGGGAATCTGGGGCGGAACGGGACGCTGTGGGAGGCGGAGTTCTCGACGGGTAAATGGCACCGGTTGGCGATGCATATTCACTGGTCCGAGGACGGGGAAAAGGGGAATGTGCGGTTGTGGTTTGACGGGGCGTTGGTGCTGGATAAGCGGGTGAAGACGAAGGGGGCGGAGAGCGTGTATTTCTGCCAGCCTGGGATTCATCGGAGCCCGCATGCGGCGGGGGTGGATTCGATTTATTTTGACGACTTTGTGCTGGCGGATACGTTGGAGGAGGTGGGGAAGTAGGAGGGTTATAATCAGAACAGGAGTAACGGATGAGCGACGAAGTAAAGGAACTGTTGGAATCCGGGTACGAGCCCAAACTGGTGGGGCCAAAACCGTTTTCGTTCGATGATTTGTTGCTTGCGGTGGATCCTGCTCCGGATGAAGAGACGGAGCGTTTCGTGGCTGAAATCTACGAAGATCGTCGCCGCTCGGCGGCGAACGCCTGAATAGGCAATGAGCCGGATCGTCGTTGACACCGACGTGGCCTCCTACATTTTCAACTGGCATTCCTCGGCACCGGGGTATGTGAAGGCGTTGCGGGGGGGTGAGTTGGTCCTCTCTTTCATGACCATCGCAGAGTTGCGAATGGGTGCGATTTCGGCGGGATGGGGAGCCCGGAGGCGGGCGCTGTTGGAAGAGTTTATCTGCCGCTTCGAAGTGGTTTACGCGGACAACAATCTCTGCACCGTTTGGGGGCAAGTACGCGCAAACGCACGCGCCGCCGGCCGGCCGATGAGCCCGCAGGATGCGTGGATTGCCGCCACCGCAATCGGGCTTGATGGAAGCCTGGCAACGAACAATCGGCGTGATTTTGAACATGTCGCAGGATTGCGGTTGTTCCCGCTCTAGAGGGCTCCAGACACGACACCCCGGTTGCGTCTGCCGGTGGGAGGCATATACTGCGGCTATGAAATCCGCTCTTTGTTCGGCCTTGTTGTTGGCGGCTTCGGTGGCGGTTGGCGCCGTTGAAGTTCCGGATGTGGCACGGCGGTTGGAGGGGTTGGCGCCGGGGCATCCGCGGTTGTTTTTGCAGGCTGGCGAGGAGGGAGCGTTGCGGAAGCTGGCCGCTTCCGATCCGGTGCGGGCGCGGTTACATGCCGGGCTGATTGCCGAGGCGGACCGGATGATTTCGCTGGCTCCGGTGGAGCGGGTGCTGATTGGGCGGCGGTTGCTGGACAAGTCGCGGACGGCGTTGAGCCGGATGCTGCATTTGGGCTTTGCGTGGCGGATGACGGGGGATCGCAAATACTCTGAGCGGGCGCGGGCGGAGATGGTGGCGGTGGCCGGTTTTAGCGATTGGAACCCGTCGCATTTCCTGGACGTGGCAGAGATGACGGCGGCGATGGGGATTGGGTATGACTGGTTTTATGGGGCGTTGGACGAAGACACGCGGGCGCTGGTGCGGAACGCGATTGTGACCAAGGGGCTGCGGCCGGGGCGGGCGGCGCATAGTTGGACCAAGGCGGTTCATAACTGGAATCAGGTTTGTAATGCCGGGTTGACGGTGGGCGCGCTGGCGGTGGCGGAGAGCGAGCCGGCGCTGGCGGCGGAGCTGATTGCGCGGGCGGTGAATACGGTGCCGCTGGCGATGCATGAGTATGGACCGGATGGCGCTTATCCCGAGGGCGTTTCGTATTGGGGGTATGGGACGACGTTCAATGTGATGCTGCTGGCGGCGTTGCAATCGACTCTAGGCACGGATTTTGGACTGACGGCGCAGCCGGGGTTTTTGGCTACGGCTGACTACATGTTGCATGTATTTGGGCCGACTGGGTTGCCGTTTAACTATTCCGACGCAGGGTCGCGGGAGGGCGGATTGCAGCCGGCGATGTTCTGGCTGGCGGGGGCTCGCGGGGATTCGAAATTACTGTTTACGGAGATGCAGAAGTTGGAGAAGGGGCGGTTGTCCCATGACCGGATGGACCCGTTTTTGGCGTTGTGGATGAAGCCGGGGATGGGGCAGACTGCGGCGGCGCCGCCTTTGCATTGGGTGGGGCATGGGGTGACGCCGGTGGCGATGCATCGGACAGGCTGGGATGGCGGGGCGACGTTTGTGGCGGTGAAGGGAGGGTCGCCTTCGACGAACCACGCGCATATGGATATTGGGTCGTTTGTGATGGACGCCGATGGCGTGCGGTGGGCCGATGACCTGGGCATGCAGGACTACAATTCACTGGAGACGAAGGGGGTGGCGTTGTGGAGCCGGGGGCAGGACGCGGCGCGGTGGGACGTGTTCCGGTTGAGCGCGGGGGCGCACAACGTGTTGACGGTGGACGGGGCGCGACAGCGGTATGATGGGCACGCGAAAATTGTGGAGAGCGGGGCGGGTGGGAGCGTTGTCGACTTGCGGGAGACGTATGCGGGGCAATTGGCTTCGGCGCGGCGGAGGGTGGCGTTGGGGGCGGAGAGGAGTGTTGTGGTTACGGATGATTTTGTGGCGCTCGCCGATAAGGCCGCGACGGTGCGGTGGGCGATGGTGACGCGGGCGGAGGTGCGTCTGGATGGGACTGGGCGGGCGACGTTGTTGCGGGACGGGAAACGGCTGGCGTTGCGAGTGATGGAGCCGGCGGGAGTTACGCTGCAGATCTATGCGACGGACCCGCCGCCGGCGGCTACCGATGCACCCAATCCGGGAACGCGGATGGTGGGTTTCACGGTGGCGACGCCGGCGGGGGCCGCGCGGCGGATCCGGGTGGAGCTGGCGCCTATTTGAAGACGACTTCGTCGCGATCGTCGCTGCGGAAGAGAGACGCGGGGAGGTTGGCAGAGTTGACCAGATTGGCGTCGGGGTTGTAGTCCCAGGCGTAGCGGACGGCCGTGGGGTTGGCGACGTCTGGGCTGGAGACGAGGACCGTATCGCCCTTGATGGTGGCGGTGGCGGGGACGAATTTGCCGTCGGTGCCGGCGATGGTGAAGCCTTTTACGGGGCCATTGTCGCGGGTTTTGAGGCCGGTGCCGGCGTGGTCGAACCAGACGCGCATGGCACTGTTTTCAACGGTCGCCTGGCGGTAGAGAGGGCTGGAGTAGACGAAGCCGGTTTGGCCGTAGGCGATGTGGCGGGCGAGGAGGGAGAGGCGGAGGGCAACGTCCTGTTTGTTGCGGGGGTGGATGTCGGTGGCTTCGCCGATGTCGTTGATGATGGCGACGCCGGTTTTCTTGAGGTTGGCGGCTTTGACCTGGCCTTCCTGGACGCGCATCCAGTGGCCGTTTTTGGCGGCGTTGCCGAAGTTGGCGAGCTGGACGTAGAAGAAGGGGAAGTTGCCCTGGCCGAAGGCGCGGCGCCAGTCGGTGACGAGGGTTTCGAGGGCTTCGCCGTAGATGTGGCCCTGGCTGCGGCCGGCTTCGGTTTCGCCCTGGTACCAGAGGGCGCCTTTGATGGAGTATTTGGCGATGGGGGCGATCATGCCGTTGTAGAGCGTGGTGGGTTCATGGGGATTGCCGGGGCCCATGGGGAGGCCGGGCTTGGGCCCTTTGGTGGTGGCGGCTTCCCACTTTTTCAGGTTCTGTTCGTAGCGGACCATGTTGGCGGGGTGGTTCGTGATTTGGGTGGCCCACCAGGTGTTGAAGGGGGCGAGGACGGGGTTGGCGTGGAGCGAGGGGCCGCTGATCCAGGCGGCGATGGGCGTGCCGCCCCAGGAGGAGTGGATGAGGCCCATGGGGACTTTTAGATCCTTGTGGAGTTGGCGGCCGAAGTAAAAGAGAACGGCGGAGAATTCCGTCACGGTCTCCGGGGTGCAGACGACCCACTTGGCGTCGACGTCTTCGACGGGGGTGGCGGAGGGCTTGCGGGGGACGGAGAAGAGGCGGATTTGGGGGAAGTTGGCGGCGGCGATTTCGGCGGGGGCGTTGTTGGTTCTTTGGACGGTCCATTGCATATTGGACTGGCCGGAGCCGACCCAGACGTCGCCGACTAGGACGTCGGTTAGGCGGAGGTTGTTGATGGTCATGTCAGCGGGTGCGGCGGGGGTGAGGGGGGCGAGCCAGGCTTCCCAGCGGCCGAGGGCGTTGGCGGTGGTAGTGGCGGTTTGACCGCGGTAGGAGACGGTGACGGATTCGCCGGGGTCGGCCATGCCGAAGATGCGGACGGGGGCGTCGCGCTGGAGGAGCATGTGGTCGCCGATGATGGCGGGGAGCTTGACGGCGGCTTGCGCGGAGGTGAGTAGGGAGAGGGCTAGGAGGAGTCGTTTCATGATGGGGACCGGACTATCATATAGCGGACAAGGATATTCGATGGGAAGAAACGAGGAGTAGGCGCAGGAGTCATAATGGAAGCAATGGCGACAGTCCACATGAGCGAAGCTGAAGTAGCTAGCGATCTTCACGCCGCGCTTGCCAAAGTGCAACAGGGAGTGGAAATCGTGATCGAGCAGGACCACCGTCCTGTTGCGGTGCTGAAACCGTCAGCGCCGATTCGCCCCGGGCGGAAGCTGAGCGAGTGCATCGCCATGGCAAAGGCGTACGAATCCAAGCTGGGCAATGCACCCATTCCGGATGAGGACTTTGCAGACGACGTGCAGGCGGGGATCGACGCGCGCCGTGACTCGTTTGAACCGCCAGCATGGGAGTAGTTCTCGACTCCAGCGTGTTAATCGCGGCGGAGCGGGAGAAGCGTCCGGTAAGTCAACTTCTGGCGTCGCTTTCGGCTGAACTCTCCGAGACGGAGTTCCTGCTGTCGGCGATTACCGTGATGGAACTGGAACACGGGTGGCACCGGGCCAACACGCCGGAGGCCGCCGGCAAACGGCGCCGTTATCTGGACGAGGTGCTGGCGATCCTGCCGGTAGAGCCCTTCACGGGGGAAATGGGAGTTCTGGCCGCGAAGATCGACGCCAATATGAAGAAGGCGGGGTTGGTCCTTGCGACGGCCGATCTGCTGATTGGGGTAACGGCGCTGCACTACGGATATGCAGTCGGGACGCGCAATCTTCGGCATTTCCAGATGATCCCGGGGCTTCGGGTCATTGCTCTTTAGTGGATGCGAGATTCGGTTTTCGTCAGTTGGCGAAGGGAACGGATGAAATCTGTGGAGACGGGCCAGTATGCGCAAAACTCGGGAGTATCCGA
>CAMATG010000053.1 GCA_945860645.1 Candidatus Sulfopaludibacter sp. SbA3
AATTCGGCGAGGAGGGCAAGAATAACGACTCTCCCGGAGAACGGCCAGAGCCGAATACCGGCAGCAGCGACTACCGCAGCCCCCTCCGCCGGGTCTTCACCGTCTTCAACGCCAAGCAAATCGACGGCATCAACCCGTACGTCCCCAAACAACGCACCGAATGGGAGATCGTGGAAACCGGCGAGTCGATCCTCCAAAACTCCGGCGCGAAAATCATCCACAACCAGAACGACCGCGCGTACTACAGCCGCGCCAACGACCGCATCTACCTCCCGCCAGGCGCCGCATTCAAAACTGCCGCCGACTACTACGGAACCGCGCTACACGAACTGGCCCACTGGAGCGGCCATCCCGACCGCCTGAACCGCCAAACCCTCAACGAAAGCTACCGTTTCGGCGATCCCAACTACGCGAAGGAAGAACTGCGCGCCGAACTGACCAGTGTCTTCCTCGCTGCCGAACGCGGCATCCCGTACAACCCGGAGCAGCACGCCGCGTACGTCCAGTCCTGGATCAAAGCGCTCAGCGAGGATAAGAACGAAATCTTCCGCGCCGCCAAGGATGCCCACCGCTCCGCGGACTACCTGCTCGATCTGGAGCGGGGAAAGCAGCTCAGGACGGAAACGTCCGAGCATGTCGCCGCCTTCGAACGCGGCACCGCCGCCGTGGCAATCACAGAGAAGGAGACCGCAACCGAACACCGGGAACCCGTCGCATCGCGAGGCATGGCAAAGCTCGAAGCCGAAAAGATCCTCGACGGCGAGGTCTACGGCCGACGCCCACCCGGTGACCAGGCAATGAAGGAATCTTTCGCCGCTGCCGAAGCAGTCACCCGCAAAATCATGGGCGAACAGGCCAGGACCTACCCCGCCGACACGGACTCTGGCAAATACCGCGGCGAAGTGATCGGCGAAACGGACCACCACATCATCCAGCGGCTCAGCGCCAAAAGCGCCGTGGCACACGAAAAGCACCTATTACCCGGTCCAGCCACTCCGGCGCAAAACGTCCTCGTCGCCTACTCCAACCAAGTCGCCCAGCTCAAGCCGAACCCGGACCGGCAACGGTCCCACGCGCTCGCGCGCTGAGACCACACCGATGCCCCGAGAGCCAAAGGTATACAGGACGCCCACCGACCCCGGCTTCGTCGGCGGGTACAACTGGTCGGCGATGCTGACCGGGCTCGCGCTTCTCGCAACCGTGAACGTGGCCGCCACGCAATTCATCGCCTACCAGTTCCGCTACCAACCCGCACTCGGTCAACCCATCCTCGTGCACTCCGGCCACGCCATCTATCAGCCTACCGCCTGGGCCCTCTGGCTCATCCAGCACAGCAACACCACGAACCTCCAAGTGAAGCAGCCCCTGCTAGCCGGAGCGCTAATAGTCGTAGTCGGCTCCGCAATCACCGTACTGATTGTCTACGGCCTCAACCTCCGCCGCGCCCGCCGTCTCTCCGCCAACACCGAAGACCTACATGGCTCCGCCCGCTGGGCCAGCGCCGCCGATATCCAATCCACCGGCGTCCTCGACGCCAACCAAGGAGTGTACGTCGGCGGATGGCTCAATCCCAACACGCGCCATCTCCACTACCTGCGTCACAACGGTCCTGAACACGTTCTCGCCTTCGCGCCAACCCGCAGCGGCAAAGGCGTCGGCCTCATGATCCCGACACTCCTCGCCTGGTCGGAATCAGCCGTCGTCTACGACATTAAAGGAGAAAACTGGGCCCGCACGGCCGGCTTCCGCGCCCATGTCGGTCACCTCTGCTTTAAGTTCTCACCAGTCGAAGTTGCCAACGGCTCCCGATTCAACCCGCTGGCCGAGGTGCGCATCGGCACGCCCCGCGACGTATCCGACGCACAGAACGTCGCCGACATGATTGTCCGCACCGGCGAGGATAGTCCGATGGAGCGCTACTGGCAGGACGCCGCGGCCTCCATCACAACCGGAATGATCCTCCACGTCTGCTACGCCGCAGCCGCCGCAGGACGCGAAGCAAGTCTCGGCAACCTCGCAGCCACATTCACCAAGCCGGGCCAGAGCTTTCGAGACACCCTGAACGAACTGGAAAACTTCCCCCACGATCCCCAACGAACCCATCACTGGATGACGCCCGATGGCGAACGAACCACCACCCATCCCGTCGTCCGCGAGAAGGTCCGCGAGATGCTCGACAAGGAGGACAAGGACTTCTCCGGCGTGCTGTCAACCGCGAAGACCGCATTGACGCTGTACAGTGATCCGCTCGTCGCCAAGAACACCGCCGCCAGCGACTTCACCATCAACGACCTCGTCAACCACGCCCGGCCAGTCTCGCTCTATCTCGTCGTGCCGCCATCGGACAAAATCCGGCTGCGCCCGCTCATCCGGCTGATCTTCACCATGATCGTCAACCGCCTCACCGAGCGAATGGACTTTGAAGGCGCCGCGCAGAAGCGCAACCGCCACCGGCTGCTCTTCATGATCGACGAATTCCCTTCGCTCAAGCGAATGGAAGTCTTCGCCGATGCCCTCTCCTACATGGCCGGCTACGGCCTCAAGGCATATCTCATCACGCAGGACATCCGCCAAATCGTCGACGAGTACGGCCCAAACGAAAGCATCGTATCGAACTGCCACGTGCGCGCCGCCTACGCGCCCAACCAGTTCGACACGGCCGAACTGCTCTCCAAGATGACCGGCACGAAGACAATCCAGAAGGCGACCTTCAACTTTTCCGGCTCCCGGCTCGCGCCTATCGCCAACCACATGAGCGCCACCGTCGACCAAGTCGAACGCCCCCTCGTCACGCCCGACGAAGTCATGCGCCTAAAGCCACCGCAGAAATCCGGCGAAGGAGCCAACGAGCGCATCACCGCGCGCGGCGACATGCTGATCTTCGTCAGCGGCCAACACCCCATCTACGGAACCCAGATTCTCTACTTTACCGACCCTGCTCTAAAGAAACGCGCCGCCATCCCGCCGCCGACGAAATTCGTCGCCATCGGAGAGGCCGGCGTCGAACCGCAACTGCCCCCGGACCGAACCCGCAACGTGATCAGCCGTCCCGAGTTCGTTCCCCAATCGCCAATGGAAGCTGCATTCGTGACCGAGTTGAACGGCCAATTGCCCACCAAGCCCGGCTTCATCGAACAGCTCGACATAGATCTTCACGAGGAAGAAGGGAAGGACTGACCATGCAAAAGAACCGCATCGAGTTGGCGGGCTACCTCGCCGACAAACCGCAAGTTCGCTACATGCCATCGGGGATGCCCGTCGCCAACGTCCGCATGGCCGAAGGTTACCGGTATACCGACCGGAACAATCAATCGCAGGAACACACCAACTGGCACAACCTGGTCTTATACGGAGACCTGGCCGACATCGCCGTGACCTACGAAAAGGGCGAAAACATCTTCGTCGAAGGCACTCTCCAAACCCGCAAGTTTACGCCGAAGGACGGAAGCCCGCGGACAATCTACGAAATCATCACCCGCAGCGTGTACCTAATCGCCAAGCCGCGAACCACCAAAGAGGCGCCCGAGGACAACGCCCCCCAGATGGAGCAGACTAGCAAGGAGGTCGAAAGCGATGCTGCCGTCTGGCCGTCATAGAACTCTCGCCCTCGCGCTCGGCGCCCCTGTGTTCGCCATTGTCCTGATGTCCGGAATAGTCACGGTGTTCGGAATTCGAATCAACACCAGCTACAGCCTCCCGCTCGGCCTCTACACCACGACGGACGAACCGAACGCCGAACTCATCGAATTCTGTCCCGCCGAGCCATTCGCGACCGAATCGGCCTCCCGAAGCTACCGGACCCGCGGCTTCGCCTGCCCCGATGGCGCCGTCCCGCTGCTGAAACCCATCGTCGCCCGCCCCGGCGACATTGTGGTCGTTAGCCCCGAAGGAATCATCGTCAACGGACGCCTACTTCGAAAGACTCGGCCCTCACCCAACGACTCCAGCGGCCGACCGCTCAAACCTTGGCCAATCGGACTCTACGGAGTCGAAGCTGGCACCGTCTGGGTTGCCTCGACCTACAACGCCGGCAGCTACGACTCCCGCTACATGGGCCCGATCCACACCAGCCAAATCCGAAGGAGGCTCCGACCACTATGGCTCCTACGTGGATAGTCTGCATGGCCATGTCCGCCCTCATGCCCTGGTTCGTGTTCCGGCAACCAACCCGCACCAGGGCAGCAGCGGCAGCCTTCACCTACTTCGCCGCGGCCTCCGCCCCGATCCCGTGGATAACTGACGGACCCGCAATCGGCATCGGGATTCTACTCACAGCATCGGCTATCCTCACCCTCCCATGGGTCGCCCTCTGGCACAGTGCCCCCAGTCAGCGATTCTGGCGAATTCCCGTAGCGCTCCTAATCTCGGCAATTCCACCAATTGGAATCATCAACTGGGCCTCGCCGCTGACAGCCGCCGGGCTGTTATTTCCCGGCACGGCTCTCGCCGGCCTCGCGACCACAGCCGTCGCCGAAGCTTACTGGCCCGTGTATCCCAAGACCGTAGCCGTCGGAATCCTGGCAGCCAACCTCTTATACATGCCTCCGGCCCAACCACCAACTATCCAAGCCATTAACACCGCAGAGTCCCCAGACGCCTTCCAAAAAAATGAGTCGGCCCGCCTGGCCATCCACAACGTGAACTCAAATCTCACAATTCTCCCGGAGGGCGCGGTTCGCCGCTGGACCGAAGCAACCGAAACCTTCTGGAAAGAAACGATTGATAACCTCAAAGCGACCAATCGAATCGCCCTGATCGGCGCAGGCCTGCCAATTCCCAACTCCGACGAGTTTCACAACTCAGTCATCACCATCGGCGCCAGCCAAACCGGCCGATTTGACCAACGAATCCCCATCCCAATCGGAATGTGGAAGCCCTTCGGGCCAGCCGGCGGTGTCCCGCTCAACCTCACCGGCCCCGGAACCCTCAATCTGGGCGAACAACGCCTCGCCATCCTAATCTGCTACGAACAACTCCTCGTCTGGCCCATGCTCCACTCCGCCCTCGAAAAACCGACACTAATCGTCGGAATCTCCAACGCCGCCTGGACCAAACACACCTACATTCCCGCCGCACAGGAAGCCTGCCTCCAAGCCTGGTCCCGCCTGTTCGGTATCCCCTACGTCTCCGCTATAAATCTATGAGGTGCACACATGCAAAAACCGCAAGAGCCTCAAGCGGTGCTCACCATCCGCGACGTGGCTTCGCTTCTCCGATGTTCGAAGACGCACGTCGCGAACGTACTCAACGGGAAGATCCCCGGGATCCCCCGTCTGAGCCACATCTCGATGGGCCGCAGGAAGCTGGTCCGCCGGGAGTGGCTGGACCAGTGGTTGGAGGCCAACAAGCAGAGGTGCTAGCCTCAGAGGCATGTCAGGATTCTCCGCCATGGACGCAAGAAAAGGAACAATCTATGCGTCGAAAGCGATTCCAACGCGGCAGTTTGAAGCCGCGGAAACGGAATGGGAAGAACTACTGGTATGCCCAATGGCGGGAGGATGGAAAGCCGCGATCCAAAGAACTCGGACTCTGCAGCAAGGTGAGCAGACCCGAGGCCGAGGCGAAGCTGGCCGAAATTCTCCATCCCCAAAACTTGCTGGCAGGACAGTCGGTGACACCGATCTATACGTTCGGCCAGTTCATCGAGGTCATTTATCTGCCGGTCTACCGCCGCAAATGGAAACCGTCCACTGCGGTCACCGAGGAGAATCGGCTCACGGTTAACCTCGTGCCCGATCTGGGTCCAATCCTAATGACAGAGATCACCCGAGGCGCCCTTCAACAGCTCCTCGACAACAAGGCCACGACCCACGCCACCAGTATGGTGGCGCATCTTCGGTTTCGCCTCCGATCCATCTTCGAACTCGCAATGAGTGAAGGTGTAGTCGACCGCAATCCGGCGACGGCGCTTTACACTCCACGGCACTGCCAACCCAGCCGGCCGCGCAACGTCTTGACCATTGAGGAAGCCACGAAGATGATCGGTGCTTTAGATCTCCGAGAGAAGTTGATTGCCCGACTCGCCACCTGGGAAGGGATGCGACCGGGTGAGATTCTCGCATTGCAGGTTGGTGATGTGGACGGCAGTTCCGTCTGGGTTCGGCGACGTCTCTACCGAGGCCTGATCGATACGCCCAAGACAAAGCGTTCATACCGGCAAGTCGCGCTGTCGCAGGGCACCTTAACCCTGCTCTCAGCCTGGCTGCAAGAACTGGGAACCACCGATCAACAGGCATGGCTCTTCTCGACCGAGAACAACACACCAATCTGGCGCAACAACGTCTGGCTGCGCAACATGCAGCCGAAGTTGAAACCGATCGGGTTGGACTGGGCAACCTTTCAAGTCATGCGCCGCACCTTCGCCACGCTCTCCAAGCAGGCCGGTGTCGATGCTCATACCCGTTCCGCCCAAATGGGCAACACGGTGAACGTCAACGAGAACGAATACGCAATCAGCAGTTTTGAAGACCGTTTGGCTGCGGTTCGACGCTTGGAAACGAACGTCGTCCAATAAACGAATCCGGGGCGCCGGCAAGTTCCACAGCGCTCCAAAACAATGGCAATAGTGAGGGGTCTAAACGGCCGAAAAAAGGGCAGGGAAGAGAAAGAGCAGTAATCGCAGTAACGAAGGGTTCTAGGAGTGTTCCTAAGTCGTTGAAAAGATGGAGCGGGAGATGGGACTCGAACCCACGACGTTCAGCTTGGGAACTTGGACATCCGTTGAAAATAAAGAACATCGGTGTTCATAGCGGCTATCCTGGCCATGGAAAACCACTGAGAATTTGCAGTTTGCCGAAAATGCCACCCAAACGGAGTAATCGGAGTAACGAAAACTTCGGTCATGTGAACCTTCCAAATCTCTCTCCCTGCGCTGCCCAACTGGCGCCAAATCCAGGCGTCTCGGGGCACCCTTGGCACCAATTCGGTATTCGCAAAACGGCCTCGATCGGGTCAGTTCCATTCTCCCCGATACTCACGGCGAGTTCATCGTTTCCAAGCAGAAACTTCGCCAAGCGGAGGGGATCTGCCTAGTCCGCGAACGTCGGGAAAGCCAATCCCAGAGTCTAGGCTTCACCTCCCGGCCATTCGTTCTGTGCGGACTCCCGATTCGGCGGCCGCCAACAGACCAGCTTCTGTTCGAGCGCCGGAACGGGAAATTCACTTTCCAGATCACCGGTCACCCCCAGTTCGGACTCCCGTTCGGCCAGGACCGGTTAGTCCTAATCTTTCTCGCCACGCTCGCCGTTCGGCAAAAAAGTCAAACTGTCCGATTCAGATCGGCCGCCGAGATGTTGGATACATTCGGAATGGCGAAGGGCGGCAAAGAGTACCGTCGAATCGTCGCCGCGTTCGAGCGCATTTTCGGGGCGACGATGTTCTTTTCTACGGAGCGAATTGGAACTGCTTCAACCGTCGTCCACCGCAGCCGGTTCCATTTCCTCAGCGAGGCGGAGATCTGGTACAGCCGTTCCGCAGAAGATCCCGCAGGCGAGAACGTCATTACCCTTTCTGACGAGTTCTACTCTGAGATTTCAAGTCACCCGATCCCAGCCGATCTCGAAGCGGTGCGAGTACTGGCCGCCGCGCCAGCGTTGCTCGATCTCTTCATGTGGCTCAGTTATCGTTGCTTCGTCGCGAAGGGCCCGGAGATCATACCGCTTTTTGGCCAGTATGGGCTCACCCAGCAACTTGGATGCATTGAGTACTCTCGCCCAAGTCGGTTTCGCGCCATGCTGGAGCAGTGGTTGAAAACCATCCGTTGTTTATGGCCGGAGTGCCCCGCAATGATCTGCGCCGACGGGAAGGCGATACGGCTTGATCGCCGGTTTGCGATTCTGCCGAACGGCGAAGAAAGCCATGACCGGCACCATAATGAGCCGTCAGCAGATCAATGGGTCCGTCTATACACGCGCTGAGTGGTGTTTCGCCTTCCGGACCCACTGCTACCCCGACTCACGGAATCTGCACAACTCAAGTCACCTTCACTCGGTTTTTCGTTCCTAATCGAGACTTCACCGTAATGTTGAGCAACACTCCACTTGCTTCGTGCGGTATGCGCCCGCGTGTGCAAACAGCAACCACCGTCGGGCCCTCAACATTATCCTGCGATCCTTTTCCTGTCAGGCAAAGCCGGCAAAGGAGAGGAACTCATGATATAGAAGTTTTTCACGCGGTCTCAGACGCTCTTTCGAATGCGGGTAGGCAGTTTAGGTCCGTACCTCCCAGTGATCGCCACATCCCTTGATGAAGCCCATTATTCGACCGCTAGCAGCCCACGTTTGTGATTTATTCGATAAACCAACTGCGCAGAGCGGCTGGCGCCCGGCGACCTTGGATGCCCAGATACAGAATGTCGTTCATCTCCGCGTCATCGATCCGGTCCGCTTCGGTGAAGTCGAGCTTTGCTGAGCGTGCCGCCAGCTTGTTCCGCTCCGGATTCCGTTCGGTCAATGAGACTCGCGCGGCTTCCAGCTCATACGGGCGGAGGTCAGGTTTTGCCTGGAAGGCTTTCCACATCGGCGTGGCCGCGGCGTCGAAGTGCGTGAGCGGGCGGGTTCCGAGAATTAGCTCCATGGTGCGGAGCATGGATGTGGTGTTGTACATCGTGGAATCCACCAGGCCCCCGCGGCGGGTGTACGGCGAGATGACGAAGGCCAGGCTGCGGTGCGAGTCGACGTGATCGGGCCCGGCTTGTGCGTCGTCTTCGAGGACGAAGATGGCGGTCTCCTTCCAGAACTTCGACTTGGACACGGCTTCGACAAGCTGGCCCAGTGCGAGGTCGTTATCGGCGAAGTTGGCCGACGGCGTATAGGCGCCCGCGCGGAATCCGGATGTATGGTCGTTGCCGAGGCGCATGACGGTGAGGGCGGGGAACACGCCCGTCTTTTCCGACTCCGCCAGATCGCGCAGGAAGTACTTCATCCGTTCGATATCGGGATAGTTTGTGTCGAAGCCGCGGAAATAGGGGTTTGTTACGGCGGCGAGCTTTTCGCTGGCCGCTTCGGTCCACTGTTTTTCTCCGTCCTTTGCCGTAGGAATGAGCTTCACCAGCCAGCCGTAGTTGCGGACGGTAAGCCCTTTTTCAAACGCGGCGTCCCAGAGGTATCCGCCGGCCGGATGGACTCCTTTTTCGGAGTGATTCACTGGGGGGCGCCCGTAGTAGAGACTGAACTTGCCTCCGCGGCCGGCGTAGAGATTGGGATAGAGCTTCTGGGTGTAGTCGGGAGCGATGGCGCCGGCGGACCAGATGTGGCCGTCGGCACTGACATCGCCATTGACGTAGAAATTATCGAACAGGACAAATTCGCGGGCGAGCTTGAAATGGTTTGGTGCTTGCGGCTCGCCGAAAAGTACGAGCGACGGGTCGCCATTGCCTTTGCCGAAGCCTCCGAATACTTGATCGTAGGTGCGGTTCTCTTTGACGATGTAGATGACGTGCTTGATGGGCGATGCCTGGCCTGGCTTCGAGGGAACGGGGTTGCCGGCGGGAATCGCCACTTTGTCCAGTAGCTCGTCTTTGTAGGGGGTGTTGGCGATTACCGTCTTCGAATAGTCGAGCAGTTGCGCCGGGGTGACCGGGGGAAGGATGGACATGGTTCCTTTGTGCAGGCCGGAGACGTAGGTGAAATCCTTCTTCTCCTCCGGCATGTTGTTGGGGAACGAGCGAAGCCCTTTTCCGTTGAGGACGAACAGCCGTCCATCGGCCATGGCCTGGACGCTAGTTGGATACCATCCCGTTGGGATGAAGCCAACCACGCGGCTGCGTTTGCCGCTGATGTCGACGACGGCGACGGTGTTGGCGTCCGAGCAGACGACATAGAGCGTCTTGCCGTCGGCGCTTACAGCCAAGGCGGAGGGCGTCATGCCCATGGGCTGGCGGGGCGTCAGCGAGACGTTGATGCGCTCCTCGATGGCGCCCTCTTCGATGAGGCGGAGCACGTGATTGGTGTTGGCGGCGGCGACAAAGTAGTATTTGCCGGCGCGCAGGATATCGGTGGCATGGTCGGCCGCGGGATAGGTGTGCGACGCCCCTGTGTCGAGCCGGTGGCGCACGACGGAGGCTCCCGTCCAGCTGGTTACCATGAGCTGATCCTTTTCGCAGAGGATGCGGTAGGGCAAGGCGCCGGTGGGCCGGTTGGCGGTTTGTTTGCCCGTGGCCGGGTCGAACTCGAGAATGGCGTTGCCGAGGAGGCTGGCGGCGAAGACACGGCCCTGCTCATTCACCTGGACATCGCCGATGAAGGCCTCCGCGTCGTCCGACTTCCAACTGCGCGTCAACTGCAACTTCTCGCCGGACCAGCTTAGTTCATGCACGGCGTGCGAGGCTCCGCCTCCGACGAAAAGCCTCTGGCCGTGGACGGCCAGGCCCAGCCAGGCATCGGGCATGGTGACGGAGGAGACCATTTCGCCATTCGATACACGATGGGCGCTGACGCTGGGCCGGGCATGACCGGCCTGGAGAATGAAGAGCCAGTTTCCGTCGGCCGAGAGACGCGACGTCATCGGCAGGTTGCTTAGGGGAATCTGTTTCCCGGCTGGTTTGGCGATCCAGCCGCTGATGAGGCGGTTGCCGCCGCCGGGCACCGGGCCGGGTTCCACTCTGCTTTGCGCCGCGAGCGCGGCAACGGTGAAAACGAGTGCGACGGTTTTCATACTCTCTCCTCCCAAACGCGATCCGCGGTTAGATCCACCGACGATTCGAGCTTTCCCTTCCATTTGCGGCCGTAGACGAGCAGGGGCACAGTGGCCTCGTGCAGCGATCCGTGCGTTCGGACGGCGACGGGCCTTCGTTCGCGGTCGAGCGCGCCGAGGGCGGTGATTTTGTCGCCCAACAGGAACAGGTCGCCGGTGCGCTTGGGCATGAGGCGGAAGCGTTTGCAGGCCTCCGTGCGCAGCAGCACCTCTTCAATGCCGGGCTCGGCGGTGAAGATCTCCTTGGCTTTGGCGATGTCTCCGGGTTGGTCGAGATCGATGTAGATGGAGCCGCCCAGATCTTTGTGGTGGATCTTGTGCTTGTCCGCAATGGCGGGCACAGCGCGCGCGGCGATGCCGTGCTTGGCCAGCAGGCGTTCGGGATCCACCGCGCGGGTCTTGGCGTTCATGCCGTGATCGGCGCAGAGGTACAGTTCCAGATTCGGCTGGTCGTCGAGAATCTGGCCGAGACGCTGGTCGAGATTCTTTAAATGCTCCAGCGATTCCGGGGTTTCCGGACCGTAGGTGTGCATGATGTAATCGCTTGTCGTGAGATAGAGCAGATCGACATCGGGACTACGCAAGGCCTTCAGCCCCTGGTCGAACACCCAATAGTTGGCTTCCGCCTCGTACATCGGAATCCCCTGCTTTTCCGCGGAAATCGAAGAGTGTGCGCTAGCGCCGATGAGGCTGCGGATCTTCTCCTTGGCGCCCACAAAAGCCGTCTTCCAGCCTTTCTTATGGGCGTGGGTGAACAGCGTGGGGCGCCGCAAATACTTAGCGTCGGCCATCTCGACGATTTTGCCCAATTCGGGATCGAAGAAGGTGTTCGCGGTGATGCCGTGCGCTTCAGGATAGGAGCCGGTGGCGAAGGAGGCGCTATTGACATTGGTGAGCGAGGGCATTGCGCTCCGCCCGAGTTTGTAGGTGCCGGCCTTGATTGCCCGTTGCAGATTCGGCATCTCGCTGCGGGCAATGTATTCGGGGCCGAAGCCATCGATCAGGCAGACCATTACTTTGCGGCGGGCGGGAGCGGCGCCCCGCGTAAGAGCGGTGGACGCCGCGGCAAGAAAGTATCGCCGGTTCATAGATTGCATTAGAATGTCATCCGGAACGTGATCTGCACAAGGCGCGGGGAATTGGCGAAGCTGGATATCCGCCCGAAGTTACTGTCGAGCGGATTCACGCTGGGATTGCCCAATACCTGCTTGTTCAGGGCGTTGATGAGATCTCCGCGGAGCGACATTTTGATGCGCTCGGTGACGGTGAAGTTCTTCATGATGTTGGCGTCCACCTGGGTAAGGGTTTCGGTCCGCAGCCAGTTCATGCGGCTGGGGAAGGCACGCGCATGGAAGGTGCCGGGGACGCGGGCGGAGGCTCGTTCAAACAGCTCCGTCCGGAACCAGCGGTCCTGGGTTCGCTCGGACGCCGGCAGAACGATATCCCGGTAATTGGTTCCGGTGAAGAAGACGTTGCCGAAGTCGATGCACTCGCCGCTTTGGCGCACGGCGGTGACGCCGATCTGCCAGCCGCCAGCGAGGCGCTTGGCCCAGCCGTTATTCAGCCACGGCTTCCCGGCGCCGAACGGCAGTTCATAGACGCTGGTGGCCACCCAGCGATGAGGACGCGAGCCATCGCTTTCGCGCCACAGGGGCTGGGTGTCGTAGGCGTTGGCAAACCAATCTCGGGACATGGTGTGCGCCCATTCGTAGTGGGTGTTGATCATGAAGCCGTTCCGGAACCGGCGTTCGATGCGCACGATCATCGAATTGGTCTTGTGTTCGCCGATCGGCTCCTGCGATTGTGTCAGCCCGGTTTGTTGCGGGAAAGGCCGCAGTAACTGGTTTTTGCGAATGGTGGGGGACGTGAAGAATCCGAGTGTGGCGAGATCCCGGTACAGTGCCGGGTTCGAGCTTTGCAGAGCGGTGAGGTTGGTCAACCGGAACGGATTCGTGACATTGCGGTTCAGTTCGGCGTCCACCGCGGCATTGCGCGCGTTGCCCGTGGCCCAGTATTCCTTGGGCAGGGCATTCAGATCGCGCGTGACGCCGAGATTGGGAACGTAGCCCCAGTTGTAACTGACGCCGATGAGCATGTCCTTCCATAGGAGCCGTTCGACCTCAATGCGCATCTTGTTGGACTGTGCCGGTGAGAACTTCGTGCCGATGAAGCCGTAGCTGCGTCCCAGAAGGCTGTTTGTGCCGAGCGCATTGCCCACGGGCACGTCGAAGCGGGTGCCATCGGCGCGCACGGGGAATGGATTGGTTAACGGGTTGTTGCCCGCGGAACCGAAGTAACCGTAGTTCCAGCTGGCGCCGGCCTCGTCGGTAATGTTGGTGAGAGTGGCGCGGTTGTAATTGAACTGGCTGGCAAAGGTATGCGTTGTGTTCAGCGTGTCGTAGTAGATGCCGAAGCCGCCGCGCAGCACGGTTTTCGGAGAGAGTTGGTAGGCGAAACCGAGGCGCGGCATGATGCGCGTGGTGCCGTCTGTGAGCGTCCGCGGCACGTTCTGTCCCAAGTAGTTTGGCGCTCCGGCTACGCGGAAGTTCGCAGCGGAAACCTCGGTGAGCGGAGACCGCGCGTAGGCCGTCTGGGCGGCGTCGCTGATGGCGAGTTTCGTCGATGAATCGAAGCCGCGCAAGCCGCGGTCGTACCGTTCGACGATGCCGCCTTCGTGCTCCACGCGGAACCCGAAGTTCATGGAGAGCTTCGTGTTGATGCGCCAATTGTCCTGGAAATAGTAGCCCTGACGCGGTGTGGTGGCGTAGTAGGTATCGTTGGTATCCGCCTGGATGGACGAGGGCACGCCCAGCATGAAGGCCGCCCACTCCGTTCCTAGCGTGCCCACACCTGCCGCGGCGGAGTTCTGGCGCATCAGATCGTTGCTGAAGCGGAACAAGCCGGAGGTGTAGCCGGGGTAGCTGAGGCCGGAGTCGCCGCCGAGGCTGTAGTAGATTCGGGGATCGAAGCCCGCCGTGATACTGTGGCGACCGATGTACTTCGACAGTTGAATGCGGAGAGAACTGATGGAGGTGGGCAGTAGCGCCACTCTCGAATTGCCCAGTTGCTTGTAGTTCGTAAAGGCGAGCGACGGCATTGTGTGGAGTTCGCCGGCTTTCTCATCGAGATACGAGGGCAGGCCGACTTGCGAAGGCGTGTAGGTCCACTGCACTTCATTGAGCGGGCGATTGTCCCAGTAGCGGTTGTAGGCGAGATTGATGTTCAACAGCGTTGCGGTGTTGAAGGTGTGGACATAGTCCATGCTGCCGCCGATGTTGTTGCGGCGCAGGGCTTCGGAGTGCAGGCCGGGGAAGGTGTTGAACGACCAGTCCTGGCGGTCGTTGCTGAACTTGTTGTAGCTCCAGCGGAAGAAGAAACGGTCTTTCGCGGTGGCGTTCCAATCGACGCGGTTTTGCATGGCGAAGTAGTCGTATTTGACCAGCGGATCGGAGAAGAGGTTGTTGTTGCCGTCGAGGTCCGTAATGGAAGGGTTGTTCGGCAACGGATAGACTTTGGAATAGAAGTCGTACATCTTGGGGTTCGCCACGCGGCTCATTGGAATGATGTTCCCCGGAATGGCGTCGCGGACGAAGAGGCCGGTGGCGGGATTCAAGCGGGTGGTCATTGGATCGTAGATCTGATAGCGGGCGGCATTCAACTGGAGCAGGCGCGAGAAGTCTCCGCGGCGCTCGTCGGCTGTAGGGACGGTGTAGATTTTGCGGGCGGTTTCGAGGTCGAAGAACCGTTCGGTCTGGCCGGTATAGATGAAAAAGAAGAAGAGTTTGTTTTTGCCGTCGTAGAGTTTGGGTATGCGTACCGGGCCGCCCAGCGATCCGGAATAGGTGTTCGACCGGCCGGAGGGTTGCCGGGGTTGCGAGCGCAGCTCCTTCGCGAGGGCGGTGTTTCCGGCGAGTTCCGCTGCGCGGATGCGGCCCCAGTAGACGCCGCTATCGGTGCTGGCGGTGGCATTCCAGCGCTGTTGCCAGTGGGTGTTGGTCAACGTCCCGTGGTAATCGTTCGTGCCGGACTTCGTGGTCATCATGACGTAGGCGCCGGTGGAATGGCCGACGGTTGCGTCGAAGGTGATTGCCTCGACCTTCATTTCCTGGATGGCGTCGGTGATGGGGAGATAGGCCGCACGCCGGAACTGGCCGCTGTTGGGGGAGCCGTCAATCGACCATTCGTTGCCGCCGATGGCGCCGGTGCCCCCATGGGAGGAGCTGGCGTTGGTGAAGCTCAGATTCGGGTTGCCGTAGGACAACTTTTGCATGCCCACCGTATTGCCGGCTTGCAGGATGAGGCTATTGCTGAGGGTGGGCAGGTCCATTACCGCTTTGTTGTCCATGACCTGCGCCGAGGATCCGCCCAGTGTGTTTAACAGCGGCGTCTCTTCGGTGACGGTGATGGACGAGGCGGCCTCGCCGACCTCCATCCGGATGCTGCCGAGGTCGACGCGAGCGCCTAGGACGAGGGTGACCCCTGTTCGTTTGTACCTCTTGAATCCAGGGGCTTCGGCGGTGACCTCGTAGGCGCCTTGAATCAGGAAAGGCGCTTCGAACGCGCCCGCTTCGTTGCTGCGGATTTTGGTGCGAACACCGGTCTCCACATTGAGAATGGTGATCTCGGAATTCGGGACGGAGGACCCGGATGGATCCCGGACCTGGCCGGTGATGGTGGCGCGAGTTTCCTGCGCGCGAAGGGAAATGGCAAGAAGGCAGAAAAGGAGTGCGAGGCGAGCTGACATATGCGCACTACTGTGCGCTGCCTAAATTGCAGCGCCGTGATTGGGGTGTAAATATTCGGAAACAGATGCGAATCGGGCGGCGGGGCGTTTCCATTCCATGTCATTGCGGTCACAGGTTTGGGGGGCGTTTGGGGCGCTATTGCGGCGCGGTTCGAATGGTCTCAGGGCTCGCATGTTCGGGCCGAATGCGGGAGGGCTTGGACTATACCTGTTTGATTCCGGCTATGCCGGTAAAATATGGGAACGACGCGCACATGATTTCGCTACTCAGAATAGAACTGGCCCACTTTGATCGTCTAATTTGGCCCCCTCCAGGACCCTGCAGAGTCTGTTTTTG
>CAMATG010000054.1 GCA_945860645.1 Candidatus Sulfopaludibacter sp. SbA3
CCGGCAGCCCCAACCGCTACCTGGCCGGTGAATCGCGGCCCAATATCGTAACCACCCACCAGGCTGCTGCGGTCGATAACTGGGAACTCGGCGCCAATCGCTTCCCCACCCAGGCGCAGAACCCGTACCTCAACGCGGGTTCCTTCGCCTACCCCGCGCCCTTCACCGCCGGTAATCTCGGCCGCAATGTGTTTGAAGGGCCCGGCCTCCTCTGGACCCAGGTCTCCATCGCCAAGTGGTGGAATGTGAAAGAAAAATACCGCTTCCAGATTCGTCTGGACGGGAACAACTTCCCCCTCAAACAGCCCCAGTTCGCCGATCCCAACGGCGCCTTCAACCTCAACAACCTCGGCGCCTTTGCCCGCATCGGCAGCGGCACCCGCGGTTCTTTCTCCGACATCGGAACGTCCAACTCGAACCTGCTCTTAATCGGCCGCTTCGAGTTCTAACCCGCTGCACCCAACGGGGACACCCGCATGCCGAAGCGCGACAGCGCGCAGGCCGGGTGTCCCCAGACGCCGTGTTCCCCTACCGTCCACACTGCCGGTAAACTGCCTCCAAATAAGCGCCCCGGGTCTTCGCATCCGGGGCGTTTCCACATGGCAATCGCTTGTTCCACAGTCCCCGCAGCCGTTCGTCCAAAGCCGTGTCCAACCCCACCGCGTGCAGCGGAAACGCAAACGAATACTGCAACCCGTGCCGCTTTTTCAACGGTTCCAACACCGCCGTCTTGTACTCCACAACGTCGCTCAAATACCCGTGCAGCCCGGCCCATTGCACCGCCGTGAACGCCGTCGTCCCCGCTGCCACATCGGACGTATAAATCGTCGCCGCCCCATCCCGGTGCAACAGCTTTTGCAACTGCCCCACCGGCACCGCCCGCGCCGTCCCGCCCCCGGAAACAGCCAGGTGCGCCGCCAGCCCAGCCGCATGCCCAATGGCCGTCCACGTCGGCTCCAACCGCAGCGCCGAATAGCCCACATGCGTGGCCGATAGCGCCACCGGGACCAGTAGATTCTCCACCTTCCGCGGCAGCATCACCCCGTACGGAATCTGAAACGGCGTCGTCGAAAAACTGAAGTCGCCCTCCACCAGCGTCGGGTACAACGGCCCGCCCGCCTGGTGTCCATGCGAGTTCAGCGAGTAGTCCCCCATCGCCACCGCGTCCTTCCGCACCGCCGTCCGCACCGACCCCGGCGCCGGCTGCGTGTCGTGTTCCGTAAACACAAAGTCGCCAACAATCCGCCGCGCCTCCCGCACATAAAGCGACGGCGGCAAATGCCCGTTGTCCACGAACTCATCCTTTGCCAACCCCCATTCCCGCGCCTTCGCCCGGATCGCCGCCGGCAACGCCTCATCGTTCTGCAGGAAATAGATCAGCCCCATCGCGTAATCCAAATGCCGCTGATGAATCTTCGCCCGCGCCGCCGCGTCCCCCTCCGGCCACGCGTCATTCTCCCCCGGCAGTGCAATCCGGATCGGCGCCTGCTTAATGTCGTTCATATCGGATTTCTCGTTCGGAATCCGCTGCCACCGGAAAATCCCCGCGTGCGATTCGGTATACACCTCCGTAATCCGCCCGCTCGTGAAATACGGAATCAACTGCGTGAACTCCTCCCGCCGGTACGTGGCGGGGCGGGGAACTGGCACCATGTTCTCCTTCCGGTTCGTCATGATCACCCGGAAGTTGTAGCACTGAATATGCGGATCACTCACGCCAGTCGATCCCGGCAGTATCTTCCCCTGATCGAAAAACAACACCCCCGCGAACCGCTCCCCATACTCCCGTGTCGATTCCCGCGCCGTCCGGAACGGAGCCCCCGCCGCCGCCGCCAGGTCGCCCTCATACGTCCCGTCAATCCAGAACCGGGCCTCAATCGTGCCCTTGTCAAACGTAGCCGACCGGATTCGCCCGCCCCCCGCCACGCTCCGCAGTCGCCATTCCGTCAATAGCGTCAGCGTCTTCTGCTCCCCCACCATCTCCCGCAAGATCCGCGACGAAACATGCGGCTCCGCATGCGCGCCCAGAAAACAATCGCGCACCTGTGCCGAGTCTTTCCCGTATGTCGCCACATAGTGCCGCAACACCCGGTCCATGTACTCCCGGAAAAATCCGGTCACCGATTCCTGCGTCCGGAAGTCCGTATAGGACAACCCGCCCGTCAGCAGCCCACCGAAATGACCAGTCGGCTCCACCAAAACAACGCGGTGCCCATTGCGCGCCGCCACTACCGCCGCCGCGATTCCCGCCGGCGTAGTCCCATAAACCGCTACATCAAATACCTGCCCGCCCAGGACAACCCCGGCCGCCAACGCAAATAGCCCAATAAAATGCATGTTCGAAGCATACAAAACTCCGAACAGGCTCCGCGCTACTTACTCGGCCGAACGTCCAGTAAGCGCCGGGGATCAAACAAGTGCAGCGGCCTAAACGCCCGCGAACTCCACTTCACCCCAGGCTCAAACTGCACACCCAGAAAGTAGCCGAACTCCCGGAATACGCAATAACGAAGCTCGCCCACATATTCGTTTTTCATCACCGTCATCCGGATCATCGTCCGAAGCGGGATCTCCGTCTCAACCTGAAGGCACGCCCCCAGCGCCGAAATGTCTTCCAAGTTCGCCACCGTTTGCTGCAACCGGCCGTTCTTGTCACGCCATTCGATTTCTACAAGATCCGCGCACATCAGGCGGGGCTCGATGCGTCTGTCTGCCATATGCTTATTTATCGGCCGCCGCCCGGCGTTTGAGTATAGGGAGTGCCTGTGGAAAATCACCCTACGACTACTAGGGTATTGACCCACCGAATTCTATATACGGTTAAACACTTCCACAGCCTTCGTCAGCGCCTTGAACTTCAAAATGTAAGGCACCATCTTCGTCTCACGGTCGTCAATCTCCTGCGCCCGCTGCAACACTTCCTTCGCCTGCCCCGCCGGCACCCGCACCACCCCATCCTCATCCGCCACAATCCAATCGCCCGGCTTAACCGACACCCCGGCGCACTGCACCTCAATGTCCTTAGCCACGCCCGCAAAACGACTGACCGTGCTCGACGGCACCACGCTCCGTGCATAAATCGCCAACCCCAATCCGCGCACTTCTTTCAAATCGCGCACGCCCCCGTCCACAATCACCCCAGCCATCCCGCGCGCCTTCGCCGCCGTGCCCATCAACCCGCCAATTCCAGCCACATCCAACCCGTCTTCAATCACAATTACGCCCACCTCGCCCGGCTTCGAGTTATCAATCATCGCCGTCGAAAACCCTGTCGACAACGCCGGCGTCGCCTTGTCCGCCGGTGCCGGTTTCAATAGCACCGTCGTCGCCCGGCCCACCACGCGAATGTTCCCCGTCCGCGGCCGCATGTCGTGCGACAGGAACCCCCGCTGCCCCGTAATCTGGTCCACCGCGTCGGCCACCGACGCCACGGTAACTTTCTCAAAACCCGCCGTCAGCGGGTCTTTTGCCACCCCCGCCTTTTTCGTTGCGGCCTGGAATCCAAACCCAAGAATCGCGCAGGTCATCGCGGCAAGGGGAAGAAGTATGCGTTTCCGTGTCATCTCATGCATTATGCTAACTCAGGTGGTCCCCCGCACCGTAGTCAACAATCTCATCGTCGCCGCCCTCTTCGGTGTCGTGGTCCCCTACGTCAAAGGAATCGAATACCTCGATCTCTTCCTCCTCATCCCTTACTCCCTCCTCAGCCTCTTCTTCGTCGTCCCCATCGTTGTCGACGCCGTCTTCGCCCAACCCAACCGCGGCATCCCCCTCACCGCCCTCTACCGCGCCGTCCTCACCGGCTGGTTCACCGGCGTCTGCGTCCTCTGGATGGGCATCGGAACCGTTTCCATCCGCGTCGGCCGCCTCGTCGCCCCGCCCGTCGCCGTCGGCCTCTCCCTCGCCGTCTTCAGCCTCTTCGCCTCCCTCTTCATCGCCGCCCTCTCCGCCTGGACGGCCAACCGCGCCCCCGACGCCCCCACCGCCAAAGGCCGCCTCCGCATCGGCTTCCTCCTCGTCCTCGTCACTTTCTTCGCCCTCCCCCGCCTCGTCAACGAAGACACCCTCGTCCACTTCCTCCAGTACCTGACCCCCGAAGGCATCGTCCGCGCCACCCTCTTCCTCGTCCCCCTCGAATCCCTCGGCGCCGTCCTATTACTATCCCGTACCCCTCGCCGCTAGCCCCCCGCGATACACTGAAATCTCCATGCGTATCACGTCGCAATCTCCCTGCCGCGTCGACCTAGCCGGCGGCACCCTCGACATCTGGCCCCTCTACCTCCACCATGTCAACGCCGTCACCGTCAACTTCGCGGTCGACCGTTACACCTCCTGCTCCATCGTCCCGCGCAACGATCGCCAGATCGTTCTCCGCTCCCGCGACCTCGGTGTCGAAGAAACCTTCGCCTCCCTCGACGAACTCAAAGCGGCCAAAAAGTACAAACTAGCCCTCCTCGCCTACGCCGTCAGCTTCTTCGCCCCCGAGACCGGCCTGGAGCTCGACTCCCACTCCGAAGCCCCCGCCGGCGCCGGCATCTCCGGCTCCTCCTCCCTCCTCATCACCATCTGCGCCGCCTTCAACAAATGGCTCAACGCCGGCTATTCCATTGAAAAGCTCCGCGAACTCGCCCAGAACATCGAAGCCCAAATTATCCGCGTTCCCACCGGCTGCCAGGATTACTACCCCGCCATGTACGGCGGCATCAGCGCCATCGAACTCCGTGCCGACGGCATCCGTCGCGTCGCCATCCCGCTCGACCCCGCCGACCTCGAACAGCGCACCGTGCTCGCCTACACAGGCGAACCGCGCAACTCCGGCATCAATAACTGGGAAGTCACCAAGCTCCACATCGATGGCGACAAGAAGGTTCACAAGAACTTCGATCAAATCGCCTCCATCGCCCACGACATGCGCCTCTCGCTCGAAAAAGCGGACTGGCTCGAAACCGCCCGCCTTCTCCGCGAAGAGTGGAGCTTCCGTAAGAAGAACGCCCCCGGCATCACCACCGAACTGATCGATGGTCTCGTCGCCGCCACCAAAAAGGCCGGCGCGGTCGGCGCCAAAGTCTGCGGCGCCGGCGGCGGCGGCTGCGTCTTCTTCCTCGTCGAACCCGGCACCAAGGAAAAGGTGTCCTCGGTCATCGCCGGCCTCGGCGCCGAAGTGCTTCCCGTCAAAGTCGCCCTCGGCGGCGTCAAGGTCAAAGTCGTTAAGTAACCCCGCATGAGCAGTCCCGCTCCAACGCCCACGCCGGCCCCCTCCCACCTCATAGCCGGCGTGCGCGTTGTGGTGTTCCTGGCCCTCGCCTACACCATCCAGTTCATCGCCTTCCTCTTCCTCCAGCCCTTCGGCCTCTTCATCGGCGCGGCCCTCGGCGTCTTCGCCGGCGGCGCCATCGCCACTGTCCTCGCCCTCCGCATCTATCAGTTCGGCGCCCTCCCCGATATTGGCCTCCGCTGGCACAAAGCCGCCCTGCGCCACATCGCCCTCGGCATCGGCCTCGGCGCCGCCTCCGCCCTCTTCGTCGTCGGCTTCCCCTGGCTCATCGATAAAGCCTATTTCGTCCCCGCGCCCGATTATCCCTTCTCCCCCGCCTCCATCCTCCTCGTCGGCATCGTCCTCCTCTTCGGCGCCTTCGGCGAAGAACTCATCTTCCGCGGCTACCCCTTCCAAATGCTCGCCGGTAAATACGGCACCTACCAGATTCTCCTCCCCGCCGGCGTCCTCTTCGCCGCCGCCCACGCCGGCAATCTCAACAGCTCCCCCCTGGCTCTCTTCAACACCTTCCTCTGGGGAGTTCTCCTCGGCTACGCCCTCCTCCGCTCCGGCGATCTCTGGCTCCCCATCGGCATCCACTTCGGCTGGAATTTTACTCTTCCCCTCTTTGGCGTCAATCTCAGCGGCTTTAGAATGGGGATGACTGGGCACACCCTCGAATGGCGCGCCAGTGACCTCTGGAGCGGCGGCAGCTACGGTCCAGAGGGCAGTGTCCTCACGCTGCTCGTCGTCATCGCACTGTTCGTCGCCCTGCACCGCGTCCCGCTCGTCCGCCAGCGCCTGCCCCTCATGCCAGACCTGATTGACGACACGGAAGAAGAGGAGACACCCGCCCCATGAACCGCCGCCGCGCCCTGCTCCTGCTGCTCCCCGCCGCCCTCGCGCCCGCTAAGGAAAAGAAGCTCTCCACCGAAGATCGCCTCGCCCTCCTCCGTGGCCTTACCGCTGAATACGCCAAGGCCAAGGTCCTCATCCCCCGTTCCAAAAAACATCTCCCCATCGAGCCCAACGGCAAGTGGGACAAGGACGTCTGGGAAAAAGCCGCCGTCGAATTCGGCCCCGCCGCCCGCGTCGGTGAAATGGTGCAGATCACCAAAGTGAAGATCGAAGACGACCGCATCGAACTCGAACTGAACCAGGGCATGAAGTCCGGCCCCAAGTGGTACGAACGCGTCGAAGTCGGCGTCGGCAACAACACCAGCCCCATCTCCGGTCGCGACAACGTCGCCAAAGCCGGCACCTACATGGCGCTCGTCTTCCCCAAAAACATCGAAGCCCTCGAAGTCGCCGACGTCAAAAAAATGCTCGGCCAGGTCCTCGATTTCGAAATGCGCTCGGTCACCGAATCCTACATGGAGAAGCTCCCCGAACCCGTTCGCAAAGCCATCGAACAGAAACGTGTCATCGAAGGCATGGATCGTGAACAGGTCCGCCTCGCCGTCGGCCAGCCCGTCCGCAAGGAACGCCGCATCGTCGATGGCGACGAACTCGAAGACTGGATGTACGGCCGCCCGCCCGGCAAGCTGACCTTCGTCACCTTCACCGGCAGCAAGGTCACCAAGGTCAAGGACATGTACGCGGGCCTCGGGGGCTCCACCGCCCCCGAACTTCCCGTGCAGTAACTACTTCTTGTCCAGGTATGCGCTGCCTGCGAAGCAGGCTAGCGCCGCCGCCAGAAACATCGTCGGCATGATGAACCAGTACGTCACCGAAATCCCCAGCATCACCGCCAGCGATGCCGCGATCACAATCCCCGTCTTCCGCTCCACCCGCACTGTAAACCCCAGCGCGGCCAGCGTCAGCATGAACACCGTGAATGCCAGGCTCATCCCGTCGAAGATGTCCCCCTGCGTCCGCATCGTGCCCATCATGTTGGTCTTGAACCCGTATAGCAGTTCGTTCAACTGGAACTCCGTACTGTTCACCGGCTTCACGCCCCGGCTGCCCAGCCATCCCAGCAAATGCGCCACGCCCGTTACCGCCAGCACCAGCGCGCCAATTCGAAACAACTTATAGCTCCACATAGTTACCTTTTCGCCGGGCGTCCGCCCACTTTCGTCTGCCCCTTCACCGGAGCCGCAAACGGATAGGTGTCCGGATTCACCACCACGCCGGTCGTAAACTTGAACGGAAAGCTACGCCCGCTCGGGAACGTCATCTCCACGAAGTAAGCCGTAAAGCCCTTCGCCGGCTTGTCCACCTTGCCCACATACACGCCCGGCTTCACCGGCTTCAACTCCGTGCTCTTATACGCCGGCCCAATCTGCTCCAGCCGGAAATCGCGCCCGTCCGGATTCGTCGCCTGCCACAGTTTCACCACCGTCGGCGTGTCCACCGTCTTCACTTCAATCGTGCCGTCCTTGGAAACTTTCCACGAATACTTCGGCCGTGGCTTCCCCGTCAGCAGCGAGTCATAGTACGAAATCAAAGACTCATACGCATCCGTCCCGCGCAGCGAATGGTCCGAATTCGGCACATACCGCAGGTGCTTCTCACCCTTCAAATCTTTGAAGTAGAACTTCCACGAATCCGGCAAAAAGAACTGGTCGCCCGCCGAATTGATCAGGAGCTTCGGCATCGTCAGCCGGTCCCGGTATTCGTACGGCTCCACAATCTTCATCAGCTCTTTATAGCGAGGGTTCGCCATCTCGTCCATCACGTTCTCGGCATAGTAATCGCCCACCGAAGGGGCCCAGAACCCATACGCCCGATAGTGGTGAATAAAGCTCGGAATGATGTTCAACATATCGATCACAATCGGCGACATGCCCATGATGCGCTTGTCCACCACGCCCGTCGTCCAGGCCGTCCAGCCGCGCTTGGATCCACCGGCGACAAAGAACTTGTCCACCGTCTTCCCCCCGCCCTCTTCGCTCTTCATGAACGCCGTCACCGTGTCCATCGCCCGCACCGCCGCCTTCGTCATCGGCAGCCGCAACGGCCACGACACGTCGCCCGTGTCCAGATACTTCCGCCACGTATAGGCAATAATCGCGTCTTCCGAACGCTTCCGCCCCGGAACCGGATCGTCGCCAAAAACCAGCGGCTGGTTCGGCACCATCCGCAGCTCCGTGACAACAGAACCCGTGTACTCCGCGATCGCAGCCATCTGCCCGTCCACCGTCGTCCGCGGCCGGCCATCGTTCCCGCCGCCCGTAATAAACAGCAGTCCCGTCGTCGATCGCAACTCCTTCGGCCGCACCACCGTCACCGTGTGAACCCACTTCGTCCGGTCCACTTTCTTGTCTTCGCCCCAGCTCTGCGAAGTCATATCCAGGATGAAGCCAGTGCTATTCTTCCCCTCCACCTTGTGTGCCAGCTTCCACTGGTACGCCGGATCGGGCTTGGCGACATACTCATCAAGTGGCGTTTTCTTCGGGGCGCTAATCAGCGCGACGGCGGCTGCCGTGAACAGGAAAATTCTGCGGATCACACAATCAGAATAGCGGACCTGTGCCGTATGCTGAAAATCATGCGCTCTCTTCTACTGTGCCTTTGCACGGCTTCCGCCTTGCTCGCCCAGTCTAACTTTGAATTCTGGCCCGGCGCCACGTACGATCCCGCCATCCCCACCTTCCAAAAGGTACTCGGCTACGAACCCGGCTCACGCCACGCCACCCACGCCGATCTCATCAAATACCTCGAAGCCCTCGCCACCGCCGCCCCCAATCGCATTAAGCTCTTCGAATACGGCAAATCCTGGGAAGGCCGCAAACTCGTCTACGCCGTCATCGGCAGCGAAGCCAACATTCGCCGCCTCCCCGAAATCCAGGCGTCGATGAAAAAACTCCTCGACCCCCGCAAGACCTCCGAAGCCGAAGCCCAGCGCCTGATATCCAATACCCCCGCCATCGTCTGGCTCGGCCACGCCGTCCATGGCAACGAAGTCAGCGGCCCCGATTCCGGCCTCCTCGCCGCCTACCACTGGCTCGCCGCCCGCAACCAGGCCCCCGTCCAAACCGCCCTCGTCAATACCCTCATCCTCCTCGATCCCCTCCAAAACCCCGACGGCCGCATGCGCTTCATCCATGCCTTCGAATCGTCCCTCGGCCTGGAACCCGACGCCACTCCCCTCGCCGCCGAACGTAACGAACCCTGGCCCGGCGGCCGCCTCAACCACTACCTGTTCGACATGAATCGCGACTGGTTCGCCGTCACCCAGCCGGAAACCAAAGCCCGCGTCAAAATGTTCCAGGAGTGGTACCCCGTCGTCGTCGCCGACCTGCACGAAATGGGCTCGGAAACCAGCTACTACTTCGCCCCCGAAGCCATACCCTTCAACCCCCACCTCACCAAGGAACAGAAAACCTCCCTCGACTGGTTCGGCAAAAACAACGCCAAATACTTCGACCAGCTCGGCTACGCCTACTTCACCCGCGAACTCTACGACGCCTTCTTCCCCGGCTATGGCGCCAGCTGGCCCGCCTACTACGGCTCCATCGCCATGACGTATGAAAACTCCTCCGTCCGCGGCCTCCTCTACCGCCGTGCCGACGGCACTCTCTACACCTTCCCCGACTCCATCCGCAAACACTTCACCACCCAAATCGCCACCGCCGAAGCCGCCGGCCTCCACAAAACCGACCTTCTCAAAAACTTCTGGGAATACAACAAAACCGCCATCGCCGAAGGCAAGTCCGACAACGTCAAAGCCTTCATCCTCCCCCGCCGCGGCGATGTCTCCGCGGTCGATAAACTCGCCTCCCTCCTCGTCGAACAAGGCATCGAAGTCCAGCGCGCCCCCGCCAGCGTCAACGGATTCCCCGACGGCAGCTACGTGGTCTCCCTGGCCCAGCCCGCCAAACGCTACATCCGCGTCCTCCTCGACAAACAAGTGGACATGGAACCGGACTTCCTCAAGGAGCAGGAACGCCGCCGCGCCCGCAAGCTCGGCGACGAAATCTACGACGTCACCGGCTGGAGCCTCCCCCTCCTCTACAACGTCGAAGCCGTCCCGGTAGCGAGCGCCATCACCGCGCCCCTCCAACCCTTCGCCCCCGCCGTCAAGACCCAACAGACCTTCGCCAAAGCCAGCGTCGCCTACGTCATTCCCTGGAAGGGCCGCGCCTCCGCCCAGTTCCTCGCCGCCGCCCTCCGTGCCGACGTCAAGATCCGCACCGCCGATAAAGCCTACGTCCAAAACGGCCGCACCTTCCCCCGCGGCACCCTCGTCGTCCTCGTCAAGGAAAACGCCGCAACCCTCCACGAAACCATCACCAAAATCGCCGGCGAAGCCGAAGTCGTCCCCGTCGATTCCGGCTGGGTCGATAGCGGCATCAATTTCGGCTCCCGCAACGTGGCCCTCTTCAAGAAGCCCCGCATCGCCATCGCCTGGGATCGCCCCGTCGCCGCCCAATCCGCCGGCGCCGCCCGCTTCGTCATCGAACGCCAATTCGGCTACCCCGCCAGCGCCATCCGCGTCGCGGCCTTAACCCAGCTCGATCTCGACCACTTCGACGTCCTCATCCTCCCCAGCTCCCAGGGCAGTTACGCCGCCGCCATCCCCTCCCCCGCCATCGCCAAAATCAAGGAGTGGGTCAACAAAGGCGGCACGCTCATCGCCATCGAAGAAGCCGTCGGCTTCGTCGCAGCCAACGGCCTCCTCTCCACCTCCATCGAAAGCCTGGCCACCGAAAAGAAGTCCGACGCCGCCAAGCCAACCCCCAGCAAACTCCTCACCTCCGAATCGGCTTACCTCGAAGCCATCAAGCCCGAACGCGAAACGCCCGACCTCGTCCAGGGCATCCTCGGCACCGCAAAAACCGACGAGGATCACTGGCTCACCGCCGGCGTGCCCCCCACCGTCAACGCGTTGGTCCAAGGCCGCACCGTCTACGCCCCGCTTAAGCTCGATAAAGGCGTCAACGCCGCGTACTTCCTCGGCGCCGACAAGCTCCTGGCCAGCGGCTACATGTGGGAAGAAAACCGCAAGCAGTTGGCCTACAAGCCGCTGGTCATGATCGAGCGCCAGGGCTCCGGCCACGTCATCGGCTTCGCCTTCGACCCCAACTTCCGCGCCTATCTCGACGGCATGAACGTCCTGTTCCTGAACGCCGTTTTTCGCGGCCCCGCCCACAGCCGCTAGGGAAAAATGAAGAACCTGACGATCCTCCTCCGCAAAGCCCTGCTCGGCGACAAACTCGCCGAGCAGGAGGCCATCGCCATCGTCTACCCCGAACTCAAGCGCATCGCCGGCCGCCTCGCCGCCCGCGAAACCGCCGACCCCTCCCTCTCCCCCACCGTCCTCGTCAGTGATTTCTACGCTGAAAAGTTCTCCACCGGCCTCCCCGAAGACATCACCGACCGCAACCACTTCTTCGCCCTCGCCGCCCGCGCCATGCGCCAGGTCCTGGTTGACCGTGCCCGCGCCCGCACCACCCTCAAACGCCAACCCATCGACCCCGACTTCTTCAACCGCCCCTGCACCACCCTCGCCCCGGAAACCCTCTTGGCCCTGGAAAACGCCCTCACAAAGATGGAAAAGCTCGACCCCCGCGCCGCCCGCGTCGTCGAGCTCATGTTCTACCTCGGCTGCACCTATTCCGAAACCGCCGCCGCCCTCAACGCCCCCCTCCACCACGTCCGCCAGGACTGGGACTTCGCCCGTCACTGGCTAACATCCGTCTTAAATTAGTGTCAGACACCTCATTTTGTTCCGTAAAACCCCAGTAATACACTCTCCACCGCCAACCCAAACGCCAACGCATCCTTCGGCCGCAACCCCGCCTCATACGCCATCGCCCCGCAAATCAACTCCGCCACCGGATCCCCCGCCAACAACCGCCCCGCCGCCTCCGCCCGCCGCTCCAACCCCTCCTCCTCCCCAATCTCCGGACAAACTCCCGTCAACGCCTCACACAAGATCACCGCAAACGAATAGATATCCGCCGTCGGCCGCGCCGCTCCTCCCATTTGCTCCGGAGCCAAATAAAACAACGTACCCCCCACGCTCGTCGCCCGCGCACTCGTAGCCCCCGGCGGCTTGCAAACCGCAATCCCAAAGTCCACAATTACCGCCCGCTCGTCCTCCCCCTCCGGCCGCAAAATAATATTCTCCGGCTTCAAATCCCGATGAATCACCCCCGCCGCATGCGCCGCCCCCAGCGCCTCCCCCAACTGCCGCGCCAACACCGCCACCCTCCCCCGTTCCATCGCCCCAATCTCCAACACCTCCCGCAACGTCGGCCCCGGCACGTAATCCAAAACCAAATACGCGCCCCCGTCCTCCCCAATCGAATAGTCCAAAATCCCTACCACCCCCGGATGCGAAATCCGCCGCAAACTCTCCACCTCCCGGTCCAACTCCTTCCGCACCGCCGCCGCCGATACCAACGCCTTCACCGCCACCTCCTTCCCGTCCAGCTCATCCGCCGCCCGGTACACCGTCGCAAACGCCCCCGTCCCAATCACCGCCAACCCCTGATACCGCCCACCGAAAACCGGCAACCCCCGTTGCCGTTCCAAAAACGCCAACTTCGCCGCCGCATACGCCTCCGCCTCCTCCCGCGCCCGTTTCCGCCGTACCCCGAAGAACCCGCCCACCCCCAACACCACCACCCCCGCCACCCACCAAACCCAGGTCACCCGCCACCACGGCGACACCGAAACCACCGGCACCCGCAAAACAGCCGACGTCCAATTCCCATTCCGATGCTCCGCCTGCGCCTCAAACGCGAACTCCCCGTCCGGCACCGCCTCCATCCGCACCGCCCCGTCTTCCGTCACCTGCCACGCCCCGCCCCCCAACCGCCACCGGAACCGCACCGCCTCCATCCCCCGCAGCCACGGCGAATGCAACTGTACCTGCAACTCCGTCCCCGCCTTCCCGCTAAATCTCCATCCCGACACCGTCACCGGCGCCGGCCCCGGCCGCTCGTCAACAAACAGCTCCGGCTCCGCAATCCGCATCGTCCCGCCCGCACCGCTTGCCCAAATCCCTCCCGCCGCATCTTCGTACAACGACGCCGTATTCGCCCCCTTCGCAATCACCTCCACCGTCTGTCCCACCCGTTGAAACCCATCCAGTTCCCCCGTCCGGTTCACCCACACGCCCTGACTATCAGTCACCCAGATCCACCCCCGCCGGTCCGCCAGCAGGTCCTCCACCTCTCCGATCCCTGCCCCTGGCACCCCATGCCGTACCGTCATCCGCCCCCCGTCAAACCGCACCGCCGACACCCCTGGTCTGCCCACATAGCCAACCCAATACGACCCCTTCCCATCCCTCGCAATGAAGCGCACCGCATCCTGCAACAGCCCATCCGCCTTCCCCCACCGTTCCACCTTCGCTCCATCCACCCGCAGCAAACCGTAGTTCCCCGGCGCCAGCACCCGCCCTTCCTCATCCAACGTCAATTGGAAAAAGTTGTTCCCCAAATCCCGCACCGGCAGTGGCACCGGCGTCACCTCCACCTCCGCCCCTTTCTCTTCCACCCGGTACAGCCGCCGAGCCGATCCGAGCCACCACCCTCCCTTCGGCTCCGGAATTATCGAATACACGTTCGGCCCGTCCTCCACCGGCGGCACCACCCACGTCTTCCGCACACTGCCGTCTTTCTCCATCCGCGCCAGCACCGGCGGCCCCCGGTTCACACCAAACAGCACCGCCCCGTCCCGCAAATTCCCCATCGCCAGCACCCCGCCGAACCGTTCCACCGTCCCGGCCATCGGCGTCCACCGCGCCCCGTCGTTCGACAAAGCCCCGTCTCTCGACAACGCATAGATGCCCCGCAGCGTCCCCGCCAGCATCCGCCCGTCCTTCATCTCATGGATCCCATACACCGTTGAATTCAGCCCTGCCTCGGGGCCCCATACCTGGTACACCGGCGCCGTCATCTCCCGCCGCATCAAGCCGCCCCCCGCCTTCCCGGCCCACAACAACCCCTGTCCGTCCCAATACGACATCGTTCCCGCGTAAGCGTTCCCTCCCGTCTCCGCCGGGATCGTCACCACCTGCCCGTTCCGATCCCCATACCCAACCCCTCCCAGCCCGCCAAAATAGGCCACCCCGCCGCGAGACATGCGAATCACCGGGCGGCCTCCATGCATCCACGCCCCACCCTTAATTTCCCGGTATGGCCCCTCCACCCGCTCCCCGACAAACAGCCGCTGCAAACCAGCCACCCATACTCGCCCCCATCGGTCCCGCCCAACTCCCATAATCGGAATCCCAAACCCTTCCGTCTTCACCCCCATCAGGTCCAACACCGTCCGTTTCACATCCGCCCCGGTCAGCGTTTCCCACGTCTTCAGCCGCTCACCGCTCACCTCGCACAACCCGTCCGCGCAGCCAAACAGCATTCCGCCCGTCGGTTCAAAAAACACCTGCCCCCACGCTAGTTCCTTCATCGCCAGCCGCCGCCATGGCCCATCCACTCGGCCAACCGTCACCACTCCCGCCACATTCACCGCGATCAATCCATCCCCACGTCCAGCCACCCCGTACACCATCCCGCCCATCAGTCGCCGGAATCGCCCGCCCTCCATCCGGTACAGCCCTTCCGTAGTCCCGACAAGTAGCGTCCCGGCGCCGTCCAACGCCAGCACCATCCCCCGCTTGGACTCCAACCCCTGCGACTCCCCATACACCTGCACCTGCCGCCCGTCATACCGGTAGACCTGCGCCCCCGCCGCCACCCATAGATTTCCATCCGGCGTCTGCACCGCGTCGTAGGGCCACTGAATCCCCTCCGTCCCCTTCACCACGGTCCACCCCTCGCCCCAAAGCGCCATCCCCGCCATCACCGCCAGCACAAAAATCCGCACCATCTACCGCCCCTCCCCCAGCCGTTCCGCCACCGCCAACCCCAACGCCGCCGCATCCTTCGGCCGCAAGCTCGGGTCATACGCCATCGCCCCGCAAATCAACTCCGTCGCCCCGTCCCCAGCCAACAAAATCCGCGCCGCCTCCGCCCGCCCCTCCAACCC
Organism: Candidatus Sulfopaludibacter sp. SbA3; assembly: GCA_945860645.1. GTDB lineage: Bacteria > Acidobacteriota > Terriglobia > Bryobacterales > Bryobacteraceae. Next base: position 15,203 of record CAMATG010000054.1, read on the forward strand.
GCCGTCTTCCGATATCTCCGGGCACCGCCCCGTCAAAACCTCACACAAAATCACTCCGAAGGAATAAATATCCGCCGACGGCCGCGCCACCCCAGCCAGCTGCTCCGGAGCCAGATAAAACAGCGTCCCGCCCACATTCGAAGCCTGCGCGCTCGTCTTCCCCGCCGTCCGGCAAACCGCAATGCCGAAGTCCACAATCACCGCCCGCTCCCCGTCCTCCTCCGGCCGCAGAATAATATTCTCCGGCTTCAAATCCCGGTGAATCACCCCCGCCGCATGCGCCGCCCCCAACGCCTCCCCCAACTGCCGCGCAAACACCGCCACCCGCTCCCGCGCCAACGGCCCCGTCTTCAACGCCTCCCGCAACGTCGGCCCCGGCACATAGTCCAAAACCAGATACGCCCCCCGGTCCCCGGTCACCGCGAAGTCCAACACCCCCACCACCCCCGGATGCGAAAT
>CAMATG010000055.1 GCA_945860645.1 Candidatus Sulfopaludibacter sp. SbA3
GCACGGATGTCTTCGGCGAACTGTTCGACGGAGGAGTAACGGCGGTCGCGATCCTTGTGGATGGACTTGAGGATGATGTTGTCGAGGTCGCCGCGGAGGTCGCGGCCGCGGACGGGGCCGTTGTTGGGGGCGGCCTGGCTGGGGCGGATGGGGACGGTTTCGCAGACGGCGCGGGCGATGGCGGCGAGGGAGGTATCGGCGATTTGCTGGGCTTTTTGGCCGGTGAGTAGTTCGTAGAGGATGATGCCGAGGGAGTAGACGTCGGTGGCGGTGGTGACGGGTTCGCCGCGGACCTGTTCGGGGCTGGCGTATTCGGGGGTGAGCATCTGGGCGCCGGCGACGGTGACGGTTTGGTCGGCGTTGTCGGAGAGGACGCGGGCGATGCCGAAGTCGAGAAGTTTGACGGAGCCGGATTTGTCGACCAGGATGTTGCCGGGTTTGAGATCGCGGTGAACGATCAGATTCTGGTGGGCGTAGCCGACGGCCGAGCAGATGTCGAGGAAGAGGAGGAGGCGTTGTTGGAGGTCGAGGGAGGCGCCGGCACAGTGCTGTGTGACGGTGATGCCGTCTTCGACGAACTCCATGACGAGGAAGGGGACGCCGTTATCGCCGGTGCCGCCATCGAGGAGGCGGGCGATGTGGGGATGTTCGAGTCGGGCGAGGATCTGGCGTTCCTGTTCGAAGCGGCGGAGGACGGAGCGGGAGTCCATGCCGGCGCGGAGGAGCTTGATGGCGACTTCTTTGTGGAAGGCGGCGTCGTCGCGGACGGCGCGATAGACGGCGCCCATACCGCCGCGGCCGAGGAAGCCGGTGATGCGATAGGGGCCGAGGCGCTGGCCGATGGCCTGTTCTTCGGTGGCGAGGGCCCAGGTTTCGGCACCTTCTTCCATGGCGGCGGCGAGGGTGGCGCCGGGGTCGGCATCGGCATCGACCATGGCGCGAACTTCGAGGACGAGTTCGGGGTCGCCGGTGCATTCGCGGTCGAGGAAGGCCTGACGCTGGGAGGCGGGCAGATCGAGGGCGGCGTTGAAGAGCGCGTCGATCCGCGCGAAACGCTCGGGGGTCATTTTTCGCCGGGGGTAAGTTGGACGCGGATCCAGGCTTCGGCGGAGCGGAGGTCGCGGCTGACGGTGGCCTTGGAGACGCCGGTGGCTTCGACGATTTCGTCGAGGGTGAGGCCGCCGAAATACTTCATTTCCAGAATTTGCCCTTTGCGCGGGTCGAGTTTTTCGAGATTTTGGAGGGCTTCGTCGAGGGCGAGGAAGGGAGAATTTACACTTGGGTCACCGATGTCAATGCCCATGCCGTCGAGGGAGACTTTGTTGCCGCCGCCGCGTTTGCCGGCGCGGAACTTGCGGGCGGAGTCGACCAGGACCTGGCGCATGAGGTGGGCGGCGACGCCGAAGAAGTGGGCGCGGTTTTGGAAGTCGGGAATGTCCTGGCCGATGAGGCGGACATAGGCTTCGTGAACAAGGGCGGTGGGCTGGAGGGTGTGGCCGGAGCGCTCGCGGGAGATGTAGCTTTCGGCGAGGCGGCGGAGCTCTTCATAGACGACGGGGAGCAGCGCGTCGAGCGCGGCGCGGTTGCCTTCGCGCCATTCAACGAGTAGACGAGTGACCTCTTGATGCATAGATGCGTGTACGTGAGTCTAACACTTGCGGTACCTGGATGCCGGGAGCGGCGGGGGGTAGTGATTTGACATGAGCGACACGGGGTGTGTTAATTGATAAACAGGGTTATCCCTATTTGTCCATGGGAGTTGTTTAATGAGAATTGCTCAATTGAAGCACTGGCGCGGCCGAATGGGCCTGCTGGTTTTTGCTTCGTTGCTTGGAATGTACGCGATTCCGGCGGCGGCGCAGGTGTTGTATGGAACGATTCTGGGAACCGTCGAAGACGCCAGTGGCGCCGTGGTCCCGAATGCAAAAGTGACGATTGCGGAGAAGGCGACCGGCTTCAGCCGCGAGACCACGACGGACGTCGCGGGTAACTATTCGATTCCTAGCGTGCCGATCGGCAGCTACACGGTGAAGATCGTGGCGAACGGCTTCAAGGGTTTGACCCGTGAAGGCGTTGTGCTGACCGTGAACACCACGGCTCGTGTGAACGGGAAACTGGAAGTGGGCGCGGTTTCCGAACAGGTTACCGTCGAAGCTTCCGCCGTGCAATTGCAGACGGACCGTAGCGACACGAAGTCGGAAATTACTTCGAAGGTTGTTACGGAGATGCCGTTGAATCAGTACCGCAACTACCAGGCGCTGATCAACCTGGTCCCCGGCGCGACGCCGGCGGCGTTCCAGAACTCTCCTACGGACACACCGGGCCGAGCGCTGAGCACGAATGTGAATGGAACGGCGCGCAACAACAATGCGACGCGCCTGGATGGCGCGATGAACCTGAACATCTGGTTGCCCCATCACGTTGCTTACGTTGCTCCGGCCGAGACGGTAGAGAACGTGAATATCACGACGTCGTCATTCGACGCCGAACAGGGCATGGCGGGCGGCGCGGCGATGACCGTGGCTTCCGTCAGCGGTACGAACCAGCTGCATGGCGCGGGCTGGGAGTATCACGAGAATCAGGACCTGAAGTCCCGCAACTACTTTCAGGCAGTGAACGTGCCGAATGCCGACTACAAACTGAATATCTTCGGCGGCAAGTTGGGCGGCGCGATCATCAAGAACAAGCTGTTCTGGTTTGGCCACGCCGAAATCACGAAACAGAAGACGGGCGGTCAGGGCGCTTTCACGGTTCCTGACGCGGCGATGCGCGCTGGTGATTTTTCGGGCCGGATCGGCACGAATGGTCAGGGCGTTGTTTATGACCCGGCCACCGGGAATCCCGATGGCACCGGACGTCAGCCGTTAGCCGGTAACCGGGTTCCTTCGGCGCGGTTTTCTCCGCAGGCGTTGAAGTACCTGGCCTTGGTACCGAACCCGAACAATGTGGGCGGCACGGGCTTTACGGCCAATGCGACCAACGGCACATTCGCCAACAACTACTTTGCGACCGGCAGCGGCCAACTGAACCGTAACAACTACGACGGTAAGGTGAACTGGAACCGGAACGACAAGCACACGATGTTTGTGAAGTACTCGATGTTGACAGCCCTTTCGGGCGGCCGTTTTGGCCTTGGCGCGGCGGGCGGCGGCGGTATCGCTGGCGACCCCGGCCTTGGTGACACGAAGCAGTATCTGGCCACCATCGGTACGAACTACACGATCACGCCGACGATGCTGCTGGACGCTACCTGGGGTATGACCCGGATGGACCAGACGGCACAGGGTGACGACTTTGGCACCAACTTTGGCTCCCAGGTTTTCGGAATTCCAGGCACCAACGGATCTGACCCGCGTCAGTCTGGCCTGCCGGTGTTCTCCTTCACGGGTCTGAGTTCCTGGGGCCAGACGGCGACCTGGATGCCGCTGGAACGCGCTGAGCGCAGCTACACGTTTACGACCAACCTATCTATCATTAAGTCCAAGCACGAAATTCGCATGGGCTTTGACTCGGTTCGCCACCAGATGAATCACTGGCAGCCGGAAACGGACAATCCGCGCGGCGCCTTCAACTTTGGCGGCGGCGTGGCGGCGCTGACGGGCGGTGCGGCACCGACTTTGGCGAACGCCATGGCGCAGACGCTGTTGGGCTTGCCGACGGCGATGTCGAAGTCGCTTCAATATGAGTTGATGACGACTCGCGAATGGCAGTTCGGCTGGTACGTCCGTGACCGTTGGCAGATTAACCGCAACGTGACGCTGAACTTTGGCGTCCGCGCGGAAGCCTATCCGCTGGTGAACCGTGGCGATGGCAAAGGCATTGAACGCCTGGACCTGTCGACGATGCGGGTCACGCTGGGCGGACGCGGTCCGATTCCGACCAACCCCGGCATCAGCGTTCAACCGCTGTTCCTGGCTCCGCGCGTTGGCCTGGCCATCCGCGTAAATGATTCGACGGTCATCCGCACCGGCTACGGCTTTACCGTGGACCCGCTGCCGTTCTCGCGGCCGATGCGTGGTTTCTACCCGCTGACGATTGCGGCGACGTTCCAGCAGAACACAGGCAACCAGTCATTCGGTTCGTTGGCGACGGGTATCCCGGCGATCAACGGTCCGGATCTATCCACCGGCATCGTGCCGCTGCCGAACACGGTGGCGATGCGCAGCCCGTGGGGCTCGATCACCCGCGGCGGAATCAATTCGTGGAACTTCACGATTGAACGCCGCATCGGCAAGAACCTGAACGGTTCGGTGGGCTATGTTGGCACGGCTTCGAACAACGTTCTGGGTGACCGCGACATCAATGCGGCTGCTCCGGGCGCGGGCAACAACGGCCGTCCGTTCTTCGCCTCCACTGGCCGTGGCATCGCGATTAACATGTGGGATGGCTGGATGAGCTCCAACTACCATGGCTTGCAGGGCAGCTTGCGTGGCAACGTGACCAAGGACCTGTTCGTGCAGGGCGCCTACACTTGGTCCAAGGCCATCAACATGACCGACGACGATGGCTGGGTTAGCGTGGGTTGGAACTGGGATCCTGTGGTTCGCCGGAACCGTGCGACGGCCGGCTACGACCGTACGCAGGTTTTCCAGATGGGCTACATGTACCAGCTCCCCGTGGGCAAGGGCAAGGCCTTCATGGACACCAACAACAAGGCGGCGAACCTGATTCTGGGCGGCTGGCAGACGGGTGGTATCTACTACGCCATGTCCGGCACGCCGTTCAACGTTGCGGCGGACGGCACGCGTTTGGCGGCTCCTGGCAACATCCAGACGGCTGACCAGGTTGGCGAATTCAAGTACCTTTATGGCAAGGGCACAAATACCCCGTACTTTGCCGCGTCCAGCTTCGCCTCGCCGACCCCGGCTGGCGCCCCGATCCGTTTCGGCACCACCGGTCGCAACCGCTTCCGTGGTCCGGGCCGCGCCGGGTTGGACTTCAACATCCTGAAGAACTTTGCTGTCACCGAGAAGGTGACCGTGCAGTTCCGCGGAGAAGCGCAGAACCTGACCAACACGCCGCAGTTCGGTAACCCGAGCGCGAACGTGGACGGTGGGAACTTCGGTCTGATCACCAGTGCAGGCAACGAACGGCAACTCCGCTTCGGCGTTCGCGTTGGGTTCTAAACTAGAAGGTTGATACACGCAACCAAATTCGGGCGCCGGCTTCGGCCGGCGCCCGTTTTCTTTTTCGCAATGGCTTGTTGGGGACAGTTGCCCGAAGAGGGCCAGCGCCGGATGGCGGCGGGGGACTTTGACGGGGCCGTGGGTGTTTACCAGAAGCTGGTGAAGCAGGTTCCGGCGAACCCGGGGTGGAAGCTGAACCTGGGGATTGCGCTGCATATGGCGGGGCGGGACGCCGATGCGGTGGGGCCGCTGACGGTGGCGGCGCAGGCGATGCCGCAGGTGTTTCCGGCGCATGCGTTGTTGGGGACGTCGCTTCTGCGTCTGGGGCAGGCTGGGAAGGCGGTGGCGCCGCTGCAGCGGGCTGTGGCAATGAGGCCGAACGAGGCGCAAGGGCGGCGGTTGTTGGCGGAGGCGTTTTTGCAGAGCGGCCAGGCGAAGGCGGCGGTGGGGCAGTTGGCGGCGTTGACGAAACTGGAGCCGGGGGACGCGGGGGCGTGGTTCGTGTTGGGGCGGGCGAATGAGGCGGCGGCGGAAGCGGCGTTCCGGGAGTTGGCGAAGGGGTTTCCGGAGTCCCGGGCGTTCCTGTTGACGACGGCGGCGGTGCGGCGGAAGCAGCAGCGGTTGAAGGCGGCGGAGGCGCTGGAGGAGCAGGCGCGGACGCGGCCGGCGCTGGCGCGGGCGGATGCGTTGGCGAAGGAGATTGAGACGTTTAACGACGGGGCGCGGCGGGCGTTTACGCAGTTGGGAGCGTTGCCTGATAATCCTCAGATTCACAAGATCAAGGCGGAGACGCTGCGGGCGCAGGGGAAGCATTTGGAGGCGGTGGAGGAGTGGCGGGCGGCGCTGCGGTTCGACCCGCGGGACCGGGAGACGGAGCGGGAGCTGGCGGCGTCGTTGTACGCGGGCGGGCAGTATTTGGACGCGTTGAACACGTTGGAAAGGCTGCTGGTGCATGAGCCGGATTCTCCGGTGCTGTACTTTTTGAAGGGCGATTGTTTGTTGCAGCAGGGGCAGGCGGAGGAGGCGATCGCGCCGTTATTGAAGGCCGTTTCCATTGTGCCGGCGCGGGCTTCGTTGGGGCGGGCGCTGTTGGCCGTTGGGCGCGGGGCGGAGGCGGTGCCGCATCTGGAGGCGGTAGTGGGGGAGTTGGACACCGACGGGGCGCTGTACTTTCAATTGAGCCGGGCGTACACGGCGGCGGGCGCGGCGGAGAAGGCGAAAACGGCGTTGGCGGAGAGTCAAAAACGTAGACAATAGGATTCATGCGAATCCTACTTTCCCTGCTGACGGTTACCATCGCGCTGCAGGCCCAAACGGTGCAGGAAGCCAAGGCGTTTTTGGATGAAGCGGAGGCGACGCTGCTGAAGCAGGCGAACTTCGTCAGCCGTGCGCAGTGGCTGCAGTCCACTTACATCAACCCGGATAGCGAGATGCAGGCCGCGCTGGCCAATGAGCAGTACATCGGCATTGTGAAGGACTATGCGCGGAAGGCGACGCGGTTCGACAAGGTGAAGCTGCCGGACGATATGGCCCGGAAGATGATGCTGTTGAAGATCGGGCTGACGCTGGTGACGCCGGAGGATAAGGCGCAGGCGACGGAATTGACGCAGTTGATGGCGAAGATGGAGTCGGCGTATGGGTCGGGGAAGTACTGCCGGGACGCACCGCAGGACAAGGGCCGATGCCTGGACTTGCAGGACATTACGCTGATTATGGCCAACAGCCGGGACCCGAAGGAATTGTTGGATGTATGGCAGGGTTGGCACAAGGTGGCGCGGCCGTTGAAGACGGATTACAAGCGGTTTGTGGAGCTGGGGAACAAGGGCGCGCGGGAGATCGGGTTTAAGGATATGGGGGCGATGTGGCGGTCGAAGTACGACATGCCGCCGGATGCGTTTGCCAAGGAACTGGACCGGCTGTGGGAGCAGGTGCGGCCGTTGTATGTGAGCCTGCACGCGTATGTGCGGACTAAGTTGCGGGAGAAGTACGGCGCGGCTGTGGTGCCGGAAAAGGGGCCGATTCCGGCGCACTTACTGGGTAACATGTGGGCGCAGAGCTGGGATAACGTCTATGACGTGGTGGAGCCGAAGGGCGCGACGAAGACTTACGACCTGACTTCGATTTTGAAGCAGAAGAAGATTGATGAGCTGGAGATGGTGCGGTATGGGGAGCGGTTCTTCCAGTCGCTGGGGTTCGCGGCGTTGCCGAAGACGTTCTATCAACGGTCCCTGTTTACCAAGCCGCAGGACCGGGAAGTGGTGTGTCATGCGTCGGCGTGGGACGTGGATAACGACGAGGATTTGCGCATCAAGATGTGCATTCAGGTGACCGGGGAAGAGTTCTCCGTGATCCATCACGAGCTGGGGCATAACATCTATCAGCGGGCGTATCGGAAGCAGCCGTTCCTGTTCCGCGATTCGGCCAATGACGGGTTTCATGAGGCCGTGGGCGATACGATCGCGCTGTCGATTACGCCGGAGTATCTGGTGCAGGTAGGGCTGTTGGACAAGGCGACGGACCCGAGCGGGGACATTGGATTGTTGCTGAAGCAGGCGCTGGCGAAGGTGTCGTTCCTGCCGTTCGGGCTGATGATCGACCAGTGGCGTTGGAAGGTGTATTCGGGCGAGATCACGCCGGAGAACTACAACCAGAAGTGGTGGGAGTTGCGGCGGAAGTATCAGGGCGTGGATGAGCCGGGGCGGTCGGAGGCGGATTTCGATCCGGCGGCGAAGTATCACGTGGCGGCGAATGTGCCGTATACGCGGTACTTTTTGGCGCACATTTTGCAGTTCCAGTTTCACCGGTCGTTGAGCCAGGCGGCTGGATGCAAGACGCCGTTGCACCGGTGTTCCATATACAATTCCAAGGAAGCGGGCGCGAAGCTGGACCAGATGTTGAGCATGGGGCTGAGCAAGCCGTGGCCGGTCGCTTTAGAGGCGATTACGGGGAAGCCGGAGATGGACGCGACGGCTATTAAAGACTATTTTGCGCCGTTGCAGAAGTGGCTGGATCAGGAGAATAAGGGGAAGGCGGTGGGGTGGTAGACAGGTTTACTTTGAGGACCCGGGCGCGGTGGTCCGGGGTGGGGTTAAGCCTGTTGGCTGTTGGCGGGCGGGGCGGAGCTTACTGCTCTGTATCCTATGACGGGTGGAGGCGTTTGAGGATAGCGGCGCGGTTGTTTTCGGCGGTTTGGATGTTGGGGTGAGTGGGAGGAAGGGACTTGCGGAGGATGGCGAGGGCCTGGTCGATTTCGACGAGGGCTGCGGGGAGGTCGCCGAGGTCTTGGAGGATGAGGGCGAGGTTGGAGCGGCGGGTGGCGACGCTGGGGTGATCGGGGCCGAGGGTTTTCAGGCCGGCATCGAGAGCGAGTTCGATCTGTTGGCGGGCGGCGGGGAGGTCACCGAGGTCTTGGAGGATGGTGGCGAGGTTGGAGCGGGAGGTGGCGACGCTGGGGTGATCAGGGCCGAGGGTTTTTAGGTCGGCATCGAGAGCGAGCTCGATCTGTTGGCGGGCGGCGGGGAGGTCACCGAGGTCTTGGAGGATGGTGGCGAGGTTGGAGCGGCAGGTGGCGACGCTGGGGTGATCGGGTCCGAGGGTTTCTAGGTTGGCAGCGAGGGCGAGTTCGATCTGTTGGCGGGCGGCGGGGAGGTCACCGAGGTCGCGGAGGATGGTGGCGAGGTTGGCACGGCGGATGGCGACGTTGGGGTGATCGGGGCCGAAGTTTTTCAGGTCGGCGGCGAGGGCGAGGTCGATTTGTTGGCGGGCGGCAGGGAGGTCGCCGAGGTCGCGGAGGATGGTGGCGAGGTTGGAGCGGCGGATGGCGATTTCGGGGTGATCGGGGCGGAGAGTTTTCAGCCCGGCATTGAGGGCGAGTTCGATCTGGTGGCGGGCGGCGGGGAGGTCACCGAGGTCTTGGAGGAGAGTGGCGAGGTTGGAGCGGGACGTGGCGACGCTGGGGTGATCGGGGCCGAGGATTTTCAGGTCGGTATCGAGGGCGAGTTGCCTGTAGTCCCGCGACTCGTGGTACAGGCCGATTTCGCGGAGGTATATGCCCATTTCGTTGAGGAGGCGGCCTAGGGAGGCGGGCGCGGCGGCGGGGTTGCTGTGTCGGCGGACGGCTCGGACGTGGGGGAGCAGGGCGCTGGAGGCGGGCCAGTGTTGCGGTTCGCCGGCGTCGAAGGGAATGGCGGCGTTGAGGAAGTTGCAAGCTTGGTGGAGCCAGGATTCGTCCGGCTGGCGATGGCGGAGGAGCTGTTGGACCACGCGGTGAACATAGTAACCGGTGACGAGGCCATCTGTTCGTTCGCGGCGGATAAGCGAGGAAGCCGCGAGGGCCTCGATGAGGGTGGTCCAGGCATCGGGGTCGGCGAGGGCGGTGCGGAGGTTCTCGGGGAGGGCGCGGGCGCCGGCTTCGAAGAGTTCCTGGCGGGGGATGCGGTCCGGGGCGAGCCAGGCGAGGAGTTGGAGGAGGTCGTAGGCGGCGGCGGATTCCTCCTGGACACGCTTCAAAGAGAGGCCGATGGCGAAGGCGACGGAGGCGGTGTATTCGTGGCCCTTGGGGGCTTTGGCGAGATTCTTCTGCCAATGTTGGCGGTAGGCCTGGAGGGAGGTGCCGTCGCCGGCCTTCATGTAGGCGGCGGCATGTTCGAGGGCCAAGGCAAGGCCGTCGAAGTCCCTGGCGAGAAGTTCGGCGGTGATACGGTCGGTTTGGCCGGTGCGGCGGAGCAGGTATTGGACCGATTCTTCGAGTGGCCATTGGGTGATGGGGACCGGTTCGGCGAGGCCGTCCCACTGTTCGTTGCGAGAGGTGAGGAGGAGGTGGCCGTCGCCGGTCAAGCGTTCGGCCCAGGGGTGTATGGCTTCGGGGCCGGGGGCGTTATCGAAGATCACCAGCCAGGGTTCAGACGCTTTGATGGCGTTGAGGACGCGAAGGGCCTGCTGCTGCTGGTCGGGTTCGGGGGCGATGTGGAACTGGGGGGCGAGGTTGGCGAGTTCGGTGATCAGCCCGGCTTCGGATTCGGCGATGAGCCAGACGCCGCACTTGTAGTCGTTGCGGTGGAGTTCGGCGTAGCGGCGGGCCATTTGGGTTTTGCCGATGCCGCCGAGGCCGTGGAGCGCGGTGAGCGCGGTGACGCGGCGGCGGGCGATGGCCTGGCGGATGGCGGCGAGGATTTCGGGGCGGTCGTGGAAGTGCTGGGTGGGACGGGGGATGAGCCAGATGGCGTCCGGGCGGGGCTGCTGGAGACGAGCGATGGCGGCGAGGATTTCATTCTTGCCGTTGAGCAGATCGCGGTAGATATGCTGCTGGGTGGCGATCCAACTGCGGGCCAGTTCGGGGTTGCGGAGGACTTCGTCATGGGCGCGTTGGAGGGAGTCCGGGAGGAGCGGCCGGAGGTAGGCGGCGAGTTCCGCGGGGAGGCGCGGGGGCGCGGCGAGGTGGAGTTGTTGGAAGCCGGCGTTTTCAGCCAGGCGCCAGCGGACAAGAGTTGGCTCCATGTGGCGCCACCAGAGGGCGCGGTATTCGGTGTCGTCGTATTGGAGATGGACAGGGTCGCCTTCGCCGCTACCGGAGAAGACGGATTCGGCTGGGGTGCGTGTGATGTAGTCGTGCCAGTCAGTGAACCAATCGTGGTATTCCGGCGGGGCGTGTTCCTTGAGGGACTGGAGGGCGAGGAGGACGGCCTCACGCATGGAGACTTCGAGATCCCCGTTGCGGTTGTTGTCCTGGAAGGCTTTGGCGGCGCAGCCGAGGAGGTCGGCGGCTTTACCTCCGACGAGTTCGGTGAAGACGCCGGCGGCGGCTTTGGCGAGGTCACTGGACGCGAAGAAGTTGGCTGCGATGGCACCGCCGGACATGAGGATGCCGCCGCCGACGGGCCCGAGTTGTGCCAGGGCGGTGAGGCGGACGGCGTTGACTGCCAACTTACGCAGCGGGCTGGACACGTTGGTCCATTATGCCGCAGGTTTGGCTGGGGAGGAGCTTCGAAATGCCGTGATAAAGGACGGACGCCACCGCCATCATCAGGAAGACGAAACCCCGTTTGAAGATGCCTTCTTTGCGCCGGAGGCTGAGATCCCGGCCATGAGGCCGATGAACGTCGCGAAGCCTTCGCGGACCGCTTCGCTGGAGGATCACCCCGGCGCTGCGCTTGTTCTGGCGGACCGATTCTGGAGTGCTTCGCCGATGGGGAGCGAGACGACGGTGACGATGGGCCGGTCGCGCTGCAGGCGATCACGGGCAAGCCGGAGATGGACGCGACGGCGATTAAGGATTACTTCGCGCCGTTGCAGAAGTGGCTGGACGAGCAGAATAAGGGAAAGGCGGTGGGGTGGTAGTGTGACAGAATGTTCTGCGTTGATAGCTTAGATGTCCGGGGAGCGGATTGTGGGCCAACGTAGAACAAGAAGTCAGGATGAAGTCAGCGAGATTCAGGAGCGGTGGCTGCTGCGGCGTGAGCGGTGGCTGCGGCGGGAACGCCGAGAGGCGGAGGGAAAGCCGGATGACCCCGTGGTGGGGCTGGCGCTCTCCGGCGGCGGGATACGTTCGGGTATTTTCAACCTGGGGTTGCTGACGGCGCTGGAGCGGAAGGGATTGGTGAGTAAAGCCGACTACCTGTCGACGGTTTCCGGCGGGGGGTACATCGGCTCGTATGTGATCGCGAACCGGATGAAGGGGCGTGATCTACGGGACGATTCGTCGGCGAATCCGGCGCTGGCCCATTTGCGGAAGTTCGGCAACTACCTGACGCCTTCGGTGGGTGTGATGAGCTCCGACACCTGGACGATGGCGATGGTTTGGTTCCGGAATACCAGCGTGCTGCAACTGTTCCTGCTGAGTGTGTTCGCGTTGTTGCTTCTGCTGCCACGGCTGTGGGCGCTGGTGCTGCATGAGAACGTATTGAAGCCAGGGCTGCAGGATTGGGCGATTCCGGTTTCGATCGGGATTTTCCATGTCATTGTCGCCGGGATCTGCGCGATGTTGATTGGGGCGTTTCGGGGTGTGGGCGGGTTCCATTCGCGAGGCGGACAACGGCAGAAAGCGCCGAATGTTTCGTTGGTGCGCTGGACGTTAGGCGGAGTGATTCTGCTGGCGCTGGCCGGGAGCACGCTATTCGCTGTAGGCGCGTTCGCGCCGTTCGCGCATGGCGGGGCGGAGTTGGAGGAAGTGAAGCGGCAGTTTTCGATGACGCTTGGGGGTTGCGGGTTCTATCTGGCGCTGTTTTCACTGGGCTTCGCCAGAGGGTTTCGGGCCAGCCGGAACCGGGTTTGGCGGTGGGTGTTGGGGGCGATGTTTCTGGGAGCGTCGTTCTGGATTTGCGCCGGGCGGGGGTATTTCGGCTTGATGCCGTTGTGGATGCGGGCGGGTTGTGCGGTGGTATTGGCCGCGGTGTTGTTACCGTTGGGCCGATACTTCGTTTTTCGCACCGAATGGCAGGAGCGGGGGAAGGATATCTTGCGAAGTGTGATGGCGGGGGTGGCCTGCTGGGGCGTGAGCTACGGAGGGCTGGTATTGGCGCAGTCGTTTCACGGCGACGCGGCGTTTCGGGCGACGATGGTGATGAACTCTCAGGACACGGCGGTCGCAAGCGAGCACATATGGACATATGCGTTGTTTGCGGCGCCGGGGCTGCTGGCGACGTTGGGGTGTTGCATAATCGCCCTGATCGCGGTGGCCGGGCGGGCGATGCCGGACCTGGTGCGGGAGGCGTGGAGCCGGCTGGGGGCGCTGTTGTATATGAAGAGCCTGGCGATGATGGTGGTTGGGGTGGTTGGCGTCTACGGGCCGCTGGTGATTCTGACGGCGTGGGCGACCTGGAACTCATATATTCTCGCGTCGGGCGGGGTGGCGACGGCGATGTTCGGGATTTTGAGTCTAATTGCGGCTAATGGCGGCAATACGGGGAACCAGGAGAAGGGTGGCGGAGGGAAGGCGGAGATTCTGGCCAAAGCCGGACCGCCCGTGTTCATCGTGCTGATGTTCTGCCTGGTGGCGATGGCGCTGCACGGGGTGTTTGTGTATTCGACGCTGACGTCGAGCAAGAACGCCTGCCAGACGCTACCGGCGAAGGCGGATTTCAAGCATTGCGACTCGTGTGTTGGACTGGGGATGCTGCCGGACCGGGTGTCGCGTGGGGCGGAGTTCATGGACTGCAAAGATTGTGGGCCATGGTTATGGAACGGGCCGGGGTTCCCGGCACCAGCGCAGCTGATCTCGTTTCACTGGCAGTTTCTGGCGGCGTCGATTGAGTCGCAGTGGGGACTGATTTACGGGTTGCTGGTTGTATTGGGACTCCTGGCGTTGTTCCTGATGGGGCGGCTTGACGTGAATGAGTATTCAATCAATCGTTTCTACCGGAACCGGCTGGCGCGATGCTTCATCGGAGCGGCGCGGGCGGCGGAGCGGCGGCCCAATCCGGTGACCGGATTCGATGGGAACGACGAAGTGCAGATGTGCGAGGTTGCCGACTGGGTGCGCAAGGACCCAACGACGCCGGTGCCGATTCTGAATACGGCGTTGAACGCTGTGGGCGGAACGAATGCGCAGATGGAGGAGCGGCGGGCGGAGTCGTTCTTCGTGACACCGTTCGTGGCGTTTTCGCGCTCAACGGGTGCGCTGGACATAAAGAAGTTTTCTACCGGCAGGCTGGAGGGGGACGTTTCACTGGGGAGCCTGGTGGCGATCTCCGGGGCGGCGGCGAACCCGAATATGGGGTTTCACACAGAGGCCGCCGTGGCGTTTTTGCTGACGTTTTTCAACGTGCGGCTGGGGTGGTGGGCCGGGGTACCGCAGCGCATGAAGTGGATCAAGCGGCAGTTCAATTTGTCGTATGTGTTCTTTGAGCTGTTCGGGACGGCTGATACGGATGACGCCTATGTGAACCTGTCCGATGGCGGGCACTTTGAGAATCTGGGTATTTATGAACTGGTGCGGCGGCGGTGCCGGTTGATCATCGTGGGCGATGGAGAGCAGGACGGGGACTACATTTTCGAGTCGCTGGGGATGGCGATCCGGCGGTGCCGGATTGATTTTGATGTGGATATCAAGATTGACGTTTCAGCGATTCAGCCGAAGGGGAAGGGCGGACTGAACTGGCGGCCGTTTGTGGTGGGGAAAATTACATATCCGGGCGGCGCTAAGCCCGGATACCTGGTGTATGTGAAGTCATCGTTCACGGGCCGGGAGCCGTATGACGTGAAGCAGTACCGGTTTTTGCATCCGGACTTCCCGCAGCAGTCGACGGGGGACCAGTTCTTCGACGAGTCGCAGTTTGAGAGCTACCGGCAACTGGGGCTGCACGCCGGCCAGGAACTGGTGGCGGAGTTGGGGTGTGGGGAGACGTCGTCGCGAATGGACTGGATGAACGCGGCGGAAAAGTTAGCTCGGTAGCAGTTTCGAGATGTCGTTATAGAGTACGAAAGCGACTACCATCATCAAAAAGACGAAGCCCAGCTTGAAGATATTCTCTTTGAGCTGGAGGCTCAAGTCCCGGCGCATGACCATTTCGATGGCGAGCATGAGGATGGTGCCGCCGTCGAGGATGGGGATGGGGAGCAGGTTGAACACCGCGAGGTTGAGCGAGACGGCCGCCATGAGGCCGATGAAGGTGGCGAAGCCTTCGCGGGCGGCTTCGCTCGACAGGCGGGCGATGCCGATGGGGCCTTCGAGCGACTTGGGCGACATGCGGCGTTCCACCATGCCGCGGAGGAGTTGAAGGATCACGCCGGCGCTGCGCTTGTTCTGGCGGACCGATTCCTGGAGCGCTTCGCCGAAGGGGAGCGAGACGAAGGTGATGCGGGGGGTGAGCTGTACGCCGAGCAGGTAGCGCTTCGTTTTGGCGTCGAGTTCGGTGAGCTTGGGTTCGACGG
Source organism: Candidatus Sulfopaludibacter sp. SbA3 (assembly GCA_945860645.1). Classification (GTDB taxonomy): domain Bacteria; phylum Acidobacteriota; class Terriglobia; order Bryobacterales; family Bryobacteraceae. The sequence continues at coordinate 14,994 of CAMATG010000055.1, forward strand.
TGACGGTGGTCTGCTTGTTGTCGCGGAGGTAGGTTAGCTGGACCGGCTTACCGGCGCCTTCTTTTAAGAGCGAATGGAGTTTGGCGGTGGAGCGGAGGGCGACTCCGTCGAGCGCGACCAGAACGTCCCCGCTTTTCACGCCGGCCTTTTCAGCGCCCATGCCGGCGGAGAGTGCGCCAACTTGAATCTCGTGACGGTCATACCAGCCGGCATTGCCGACGCCGGTCAGTTCATCGATTTCAGGGGTGATGGTTCCGTCGACCTGCTGGCCGTTGCGGGTGAGCACCATGGGCACTTCGCGATTGGCGGCGCCGACGACGGTGAGCGTCACCTCTTCCCAGGACGGGTTCTGTTTGCCGTCGATGGCGACGATGGTATCCAGTTCCTGGACGCCGGCTTTGGCGGCGGGAGAGTTCTTTTCAATGAAGCCAATCGTGGGCGCGCCGTCGGAACCGACCACCTTCGGGTAACGGTTCATATAGAGACCGGCGAGCAGACCGACGGCCAGAATGATGTTCATGGCGGGGCCAGCGAAGGCGATGATCATGCGCTGCCAGCGGGGCTTAGCCAGGAAGCCGCGGGGGTCTTCCCCGCCATCCTCCCCAGGCTGTTCGCCAA
>CAMATG010000056.1 GCA_945860645.1 Candidatus Sulfopaludibacter sp. SbA3
CCGAGTGCTCACCGGCTTTCTATTTGTGGGCGGGTGAGGGCGTAGAGCCAGGATGGGGGGATGTAAGGCGCGAGGTTTTGCGTGAAACGCATTGATAATGCGGATCTTAGTCGCCCGCACCAGCCGTATTGCTTTTCGACGCCGCTGCGGATTTGGGTGTAATACTCGGCCGTGGGCAGCCCTTCGGCGGCGGCTTTCCCGGCGAGCGAACCGGACCAGATTGCAATAGCCATACCAGTACCCGTGAACGGATCGACGAATTGCAGGGCATCGCCGGCGAGGAAGGTATCCATGGGGGGGGCGGGTAAACGGGTCTGGTAGAGCAGCGGTCCGGTGGAGAGCCAGTTCATTTCGCGTTGGAGCGGGTTGAGGCGTTCGCGGAGCGGAACGTTACTGTGAACGAGGGCATCGTAATCAAAACCATGGCGGCGAAGGCCCTCCTCCGGACCGATGCCGCAGACGTTGGTAAGCCCACCTTCGACAGGATTCACGCCGATGTAGAAGCCGTTGAAGAAATAGAGTTCAACGGCGTCGCTAACGGGGCCCTGGAAGTGGGCTTTAAAGCCGAAGAGGCGATCCTTTCCGGCGGCGGCGAACTGGCGGCCGTGGGCAGTGATGTCCACGATACCGGGGACGCGTTCGGCGATGATCTGGGCACCGCGGGCTTCGGCCTCACCACGGAGGAGCGCGTCGAGCCGGTAGCGGCTGAGGCCGTAGGCGGGTTCGGCAAAGCGGCCATTGGCGGACCGATGGCCGAACACAAGGCGCATCCGTTCCATGCGAGCCGGTTGTTGGTCGAGGAAGGCATCCCAGAGTTGCAAGCGTTCCAGAACCGGGCGAATTTCCGGAGTGAGGAACTCGCCGCATACCTTGTGTTTGGGGACCCGAGAGGGGTCCCAGAGGCGGACGGCGGCGCCGCATTGCATCGCGGCCAGAGCCGCGGCAGAGCCGGCCAGACCGGCTCCGGCGATTCGAATCCTGGCCAACTAGTTCCCGCCGGAGACAGCGGGATCGTGGCGGCGGGAGGTCAATTGGCGGAGACCATCAACGGCGATACGGCTCTCCGGCAGTTCGTGGAGGGCGATACGGAAGACCTTCTCGGCCAGCTTGCGATTGCCGGCGCGCATAGCGGCCTGGCCCCAGGCTTCGGCGACCGGGCGGGGGTAGATGGGCGGTTCGTTGTAGCGCAAAGCACGCTCGGCAGTGCTGGCCATTTCGAGTGTTTTCCAGGCACGCTTGTTCTTTCCCTGAGCCAGATAGATAAAGCCCTGCACGTCCTGGAGCGCCACTTCAAATTCGCGGGGCGGGGCGACCTTTACCTGGTCCTTGAAGCCAAGTTGGACGGCGCGCATGGCGGCGAGTTCGGTGGTGGCCGAAGCGGCGTCCTTCTTCGCGCTGAAGGCGAGGGCGCGCGCCCAGTGGCGCCAGAACTTTTCGCGCGGGGTGGCGAGTTCCGGCAGAAGAGATCCGGTGAGGATTTCGTCCCATTTTTCGCCCCAAACGAGCGTGCGCACCATGGCGAAAGAGCCTTGGCGGAAGGCGGTGCGGTAGGCGTCGGGCGTCTTCTTTTCCTTGTCGGTTTCAGCGTAAGTGAGGAGTTCCTTGGCGGCGGTGATGGCGGCGTCGAACTGGCCATCGGCGGAGAGCGCGACGGCCAGGAAATGGACGTTGTGGCCGTGGTGGCCGTTGCCGTAGTCCTTATCGTCGGTCATGTACTTGCGCTCTAAGGCCGCGGCGACGGTGAAGGAGTTCTGCGCTTCCTTCAGCTTGCCGGTCTGGGCGTAGATGTGACCGGGCATGTGGAGGGCGTGCGGGATGTTGGGGACCAGCGCGGCGTACTGTTGGCAGCTCTCCCAGGCATCCTTGGCGAAATTGGACCCTTCCCAGCCGTGGATGATGTAGTGATGAACGCCGGGGTGCGAGGGGAACTCCTTGGCCAGTTGGCGGAGGATTTCGACGGACTCCATGCTGCCGGGGCGGGGATCGCGGGCGGGGGTGCTGAAGCCGTCCATCAGGTGCAGGGCGAGGAAGGTGCGAGATTCGACGTCCTTCGGATTGGCAGCCACGATTTTGCGAAGGCCGGCTACATAGCCGGCGTCGGGATCGGCGGCATCGGGATTGCGGCGGGCCCAGATGGCATCGATGAAGAGCTTTTCCGTCGCGGTGGCTTTACCGGGAACGGCGGCCAGTTCGAGCGCCCGTTTGGCGGCGGCGAGGGCGCGTTTGCCATTGGCGGTGGACGGCAGGGTGCCGGGGAGATGTTTGTCGCGAACAAGTTGGAAATGCGGGCGATAATCGCCGTTGGCTACCATGGCGACGCCCCACCAGGGCATGGGCGCGGCGGGGTCTAACTGAGCCGCCTGCAGAAAGCTGCGTTCGGCTTCGCGAGCCCAGAAGGAGTGCATCTGGGCGACGCCCTGTTCGAAGAACTTGCGGGCTTCGGAGTTGGACGTGGTGATGGGGAAATCGATCTTCCCCTGACCTTCCATGAGCCGGGCGGGAAGCGGGGGAGCACCCTCACTGACCACCACGCAGTGGCTGGCGGTATCGGCCGCACCCTGAGCGGCCAGCAGTAAGGAAGCAAAGAACAATAGGAAAGTTGCGCGCATGATTTCTCCGGTTAGCCCTTGCACCATGGTAATGCAGGTTGGGGGTACCAAAATGTTAGAGTAAAGAGATTCTATGACTAAAACGAGCGATATTGGCGAGTTGCAAGCAATCGCCAAACGGGTGCGCCGGCACATTGTCACAATGATTGCCGCCGCCAAGTCGGGGCATCCCGGCGGTTCCTTGTCAGCCGTCGAAACGCTGGTGACCCTCTATTTTGATGTTATGCGTCACGATCCGGCCAATCCGACCTGGGCGGAGCGCGACCGCTTTATTCTTTCCAAGGGCCATGCCGCTCCTGTCCTCTACGGTGTGTTCGCCGAGGCGGGCTATACGCCGGCCGACAGCCTGAACACGTTGCGCAGCATCGGTTCGATTTACCAGGGCCACCCGGATAAGCGATTCATTCCGGCGCTGGAAGCCTCCACCGGATCGTTGGGCGTGGGTCTTTCGTTGGGTCTGGGCATGGCTGAGGCGGCCCGTCTGGACAAGTCCCCGACGCGTGTTTACGTGTTGCTGGGTGATGGCGAAATCCAGGAAGGCCAGATCTGGGAAGCGGCCATGTACGGCGCGTTCCACAAAGTGGACAACATCGTCGCGATCGTCGACTACAACAAGATTCAGCTGGACGGTTTCGTGAAGGACATCATGGAACTGGAGCCGCTGGCGGACAAGTGGCGGGCTTCGGGCTGGAATGTGATCGAAGCCGATGGGCACGACTTCGCGGCTCTCCAGAAAGCGTTCGCCGATGCGGCCGCATTCAAGGGCAAGCCGTCCGTGTTGATTGCCCACACGATCAAGGGCAAGGGTGTCTCGTTCATGGAGAACAACCCGAAATTCCACGGCGTTGCGCCGACCAAAGATGAACTCGAGAAGGCGTTGCAGGAGATCGGCGCATGAGCGTTAAAGATAAATTCGAACTGAAACTGGGCGCGGCCACGCGCGAGGCGTTCGGCAAGGCCCTTGTCGAATTGGGGAAGGCCGACCAGAATGTTGTTGTCTGCGACGCCGACCTTTCGAAGTCCACCTTTACCCACCTGTTCGCCAAAGAGTTTCCGGAGCGGTTCTTTTCCTGCGGCATCGCCGAAGCCAACATGGTTTCTATCGGCGCCGGTTTGGCATCGAGCGGCAAGGTTGCCTTTGTCGCCAGCTTTTCGGCCTTCGTGCTGAACAAGGGCTTCGAACAGTTGCGCGTCAACGTTGCCTATCCGCAGGTGCCGTTGAAGGTGGTGGGAACGCACAGCGGCATTTCGATTGGCGAAGACGGCCCGTCGCAGATGTCGGTGGAAGATCTGAGCCTGGCATCGTCGCTGGCTGGGTTTACGGTGATCAGCCCGGCGGACGAAGTCGCCACGTTTGCGCTGGTGAAGGAAGCCGCGTATTTCGACGGCCCGGTGTTCATCCGCGCCGGGCGTATCAAGGTTCCGTTGGTGTATGGCCCGGATCAGAAGTTTGAAATCGGCAAGGCGATCACGCTGTTGGAAGGCAAGGACATGACCTTCATCTCCACAGGGTTGATGGTGGCCGAGTGTATCCGCGCCGCCGCCATTCTGGAAGAAGAGGGCATTTCCGCGGGAGTCATCGACATCCACACGATCAAGCCGATCGACCGGGAAGCGATTGCGAACGCCGCCGGTTCTACCGGTTGTATCGTCGTGGCGGAAGAGCACTTTACCGATTGCGGCCTGGGCGTGAAAGTCGCGCAGGTTGTTTGCGAAACCAATCCTTGCGTGATGGAGTTCCACGGCATGGGCAATTATTATGCCGAGAGCGGCACGCCGGAAGAGGTACTGGTTAAGTACAAGATGACGGGCGCCGATGTGGCCGTTACGGCGCGCAAAGCGCTGGCTCGCAAGAAGTAGACCGTTCATGGACCGGCCCGGCGGTATCGACAAGCTGGCCGCTCTTTTATTGGAAAGTGAAAGCCGCGCCACGGAAGTGGCGCGGCTTTTGCATGACGAGGTGGGCCCGACACTGAGCGGCGTCGGGTTTCACTTGCAGGCGTTGGGAGTGCCAGCGGAACAACTGAGGCCGATCCAGGAGTATCTGGACCAGGCGATGGAACATATGCGCACGGCGAGCGGAAAACTGCAATCGAACGTTGCCGGACGTTCCGGGTTGCGGCTGGCCTTGGAGTTGCTGGTGGAGCGGGCGCGAGGGTTGGCCCCGGCGTCGGTTACGCTGCGCGTCAGCGGAACGAAACGCTTCCCTGCCCCGGTGGCGCACGCGATGTATCAGGTGGCGGAACTGGCATTGCAGAATGCCCGTGGGCACGCCGAGGCGTCCGAAATCGTGGTAGCGCTGGCCGATGAGGGCGTCGAAGTACGGGATAACGGCGTAGGTTTCGACGTCCCGAAAACCCGGGCGTACCCGCCAGGGGCGGGCATTGTGCGCATGGAAACGTATGCGGGTAGCGCCAACCTGCATTTGCGCCTTGCTTCCACGCCGGGAAAAGGTACAATCGTAGGGATCAAAACAATATGAGGCTATTCTGTTCTTCCGAACCGACTGGCCGATAGTGTATGCCATACCAAGTCCTACTCGTCGACGACCACAAAATACTCCGTGACGGAATCAAGGCCATTTTGCGGGCGGACGGGGACTTTGAGGTGGTGGGTGAGGCCGACAATGGGACCGACGCCGTGCAAATGGCGCGGAAATTGAATCCCGATGTGGTTCTGATGGACATCGGCCTGCAGGGCTTGAACGGTGTGGAAGCGACCACGGAAATTCTGCGCCATTCGTCGGATTCCAAGGTGATCATCCTGTCGATGTACGACGATGAACACTCGGTTGTAAGCGCCATCCGCAGCGGGGCACGGGCGTTTGTTCTGAAGAAGGCATCCGATAGCGATCTGGTCGACGCGCTTCGCACGGTGGCCAAGGGCGGGTTCTATATGAGTCCGCAAGTTTCGGAGAAGCTCCTTGTCCGCATTCAGCGGGGCGATTTGGAGCACAAGCCGGTGCCCTCGATGCTGGAAGGACTTTCGCCGCGGGAGTTGCAGGTTCTGCGCCTGGTGGCGGAAGGCAAGACCAGCAAAGAGATCGCGGTGATGCTGGATTTGGGCCTGCAGACGGTCCGCAGTTACCGGAAGACAATGATGAAGAAGTTGAGCGTCAATAACGTCGCCAGCCTGACACAACTTGCGCTTTCGGCAGGCATTACCCGGTTTGGCGCCAACGGCGAAGCCAGCGCGTCGGGAGTGTAGGCGGTGCTGACGCACTGGGGCGAACTGGCGGTTCGGGACGCGCATGTCCACTTCTTTTCGCATCGTTTTATCACGCTGCTGACCGGAGGGCGCGCGGTGGACGAAGTGGCCGCTCAACTGGCCTGGGAAGCGCCGCCGGAGAGCCCGGAACTGTTGGCGGACCGGTGGGTGGCGGAGTTGGACCGGCATGGGGTGGCGGCGGCTTCTCTGATCGCCAGCATGCCCGGCGATGAACGATCCGTTGAACTGGCCGTGGCCAGGCATCCGGAGCGGCTGTATGGGCAGTTCCTGGTGAACCCGCTGGCGCCGGATGCTCTCGAACGCGTGGCGGCGTGCCCCCTGCGGACGATCTGCTTGTTTCCGGCGATGCACCGTTATTCGGTTGCCGATGAGCGGCTGGAGGCCCTGTGGCCACTGGCTCACGGCCGGAATGTCTTCGTTCATTGTGGCGTGCTGAGCGTGGGTGTGCGCAAAAAGTTGGGGCTGCCTTCCCCTTTCGACATGCGGTTTTCAAATCCGTTGGACATCCACAACGTCGCGCTGCGGCACCCGCAGGTTCGATTCATCGTTCCCCATTTCGGAGCGGGCTTCCTTCGCGAAGCGTTGATGCTGGCCGATCTCTGCCCGAACGTCTACCTGGACACGTCGAGTTCCAATGCCTGGATGAAATACTCCGAATCGCCGCTGGATTTGGTCACGGTGTTCCGGCGGGCGCTAGCCGTGACGGGCACCAGGCGGCTGTTGTTTGGCACGGATTCCTCCTTCTTTCCGCGCGGATGGGTGCGGCCTGTTTTTGAGGCGCAGGCGGCGGCTCTGGCGGGGCTTGGCTTGAGCGCCGAGGAGGCGTCGGCCATTTTCGGCGGGAATCTTTTGTCGTTGCAGAAGTGAGAGCTTTTCCGTTCGATTTGCGCTCTTTGGAGTAGATGCAACGCTTACTACTCGCTACCGCCTGCCTGACGACCGCGATTGCCGCGCCAGGGAAACTGGTTCTGGATGGAAAGACCTACGAACTTAGCCACGTCTATGCGCGGCGGAGTCCCAATGTTTTTGAGCCGAAGAAAATGACTACTTATCTTCTGGCTTCAGATATCGAGTTGTCGGCCGCGGACCGCGTGGACAACCACGCGATTCGGGAACTGACCTGGAGCGGGAAGATGAACGCCGTGGAGATTGAGTTGACCGACGGCGGTATTTCGTGGAGTATTCTTTCGAGCCATAGCAAGATGAGCATGTCCGGGTCGAAATCGCCGAATCCGTTCGCGCTGCAGGTGACGGCGGACCGCATTCGGGGAACGGTGAAAATGGCGGCACCGGAAAAGCTCGGCGACACGTCGTACTACTACGAGTTCCCGGTGGATGCTGTGATTGAGAAGAAGGTGGAAGCGCCGGCGCCGACCGCAGCCGACAAGGTGGCCGCGCAGAGCGCCGCGTCGACGAAGGCGTATCAGGCGTATCTGGTGGTGTTGATGAAGGGCGACAAAGCGGGGTTGATGAAGGCCGTCGATCCAGCGAAGGGGCAGATGATGGACACGCCGGAGTTTCCGGAGATGCTCAAGTTCATTCAGTCCGTGCAGCCGAAAAACATCACCGTTCTTCGAGCGACGGAAGCCGGGGACAAGGCGGAGCTGATCGTCAGTGGAAATGCCGGGAGCGAGACAGGCACCGTCAAAATGCAAAAGATCAACGGTGCCTGGATCGTGATGAAAGAGTCCTGGAAGAAGCGTTAGGCGGCTTCGGCACGGGGGCGGAAGAAGGCCATGAAGATGATGGCGCAGACAACCGTCAGTACGAGCGGCACGAGGAATATCTTCGTGTAGTCGTTCTTGAACTGCCCGGCGATGTAGCCGGCGAACCAACTGCCAACAACCAGTCCGGCGCCGAGGAGTACGAAGGCGATCAAACCTTGGGCCGAGGCGCGGATCTCTGGGCCCGCGATCTGATCGACGTAAATGTACGATGCGGTGAAGAAGCAGACGTAGCAGATGCCGTGCAGCGTAAGCGAGGCGAGCACCAGCCACAGCGGACCACCGAGGGCGAAGATGGCGTAACGGACCGGCCAGGCGAGAATGCCGACCGCCATCGTGCCCCGGATGCCCCAGCGCTTCAGCATCTTGGGCAGGAAGATCATGGTGAGGATTTCGGCGGCCTGGGCGATGGCCATCCAGGCCGGCGCCTGCCCGTCGGGAAGGCCGATGGCGTAGAGGAACGGGCCTGTGAGGATGAAGTAGAACATCAACTCCGTTGCCACGACAAAAGCCAGGCCAAGGAAGATGGCAAATTCGCGATTCTTCAGCAGCTGCAGCGCACCTAAAAACGCGAGCGGGCTGTCATTCTTCCGCGCCGGCGGCGTATGCGGCAACGTAAAGCAGAACAGGCCAAGAATGACCGAAAGAATCGCCGCCAGCCACATGCCGTCGAAGCCGCCGAGACCGCCGAACAAACCCGGCACCCATTCCCGTAACGCGACGCCGAGCAGCAAGCCAACGGTGATCCAGCCAATCGTGCCCCAGACGCGAACCAGGCCGAACTCGCCTTCCGCGGCGGGCATGTGGTGGAAGCAGATGGAGTTGGTCAGCGCCAGCGTCGGACCATACAGCACCGCCCAAAGGCCCATCCAAATCCAAACGCCGTCATAGTTCTGCGCGGAGGCCATGATGTAGAGCGGGATCGCCCCGGCCAGGTGGAGAATGGCCAGAAGACGGTCCGTCGGCATGAAGCGGTCCGCCAACTGTCCGGCGAAAAAGGGAGCAATCATGCAGCCAATGGGGAGCAACGCGTAGATGGCGCCGATCTGGCCGTCGCTGAACCGCAAGGCCTTTCCCATATAGGCGGAAAAATCCGGATACCACGCTCCCCACACCATATACTCCAGGAGCATCATTACGCTAAGACGAAACCGAATCGAGGTGAACAAGTAATGTAGCTTACCGCGAATCGCGTGCGTTGCGCGTTGCCGCCCACTGCAGAGCAGCCGATCTGCCGACCGCGGCATGCATCGCCTTCAACGCATTCGGGTCTGGTTCCGGCAGCGAGGCGAGCGGCGTGGCGAACGGCGTAGACGCCGACCGCAATAACAATCCGAATTCGGGTCCGGGGACCGGACGGCCAATCAAGTAGCCTTGGACATTATCGCAATGCTCATCGTGCAGAAATTGGACCTGATCCTTCTGTTCAACGCCTTCGGCCACCACGGAGAGCCCAAGATGATGCGCCATGGTGATCAAGCCGCGGGCCAGCGCGGCAACACGCGGGTCGGTCGTGATTTCCGATATGAAGCCCCGATCCATTTTGAGGGTATGGCACTTGAGTTGTCGCAAATTGCTAAGCGACGCCGAACCGGTTCCGAAGTTGTCGATCGCGGTGCGAATACCGGAATCGCCAAGTGCCCGGAGCAGCGCCGCGGTGCCGTCCGCATTGCGCATGAGCGAGGCTTCGGTCATCTCCAACTCCAGCCATTCCGGCCCTAAACGCGTTTCCTGCAAGATCCGGTGTACCAACTCCGGGAGGTCCCGCTGTTGCAACTGCCGGGCCGAAAGGTTGACCGACATGCGAATCGGCACCAAACCAGCCCGCTGCCATTCACTATTCTGGGCGCATGCCGTCCGCAGCACCCACTCACCGATCTTTTGGATCAGGTCACTCTTCTCGGCCAGAGGCAGAAAGGTATCCGGATAAAGGACCTCGCCGTTCGCCCGTCGCCAACGGAGCAAGGCTTCGACGCCAACGATGCGACCGGTGGCCAGGTGAATGGAAGGTTGGTAGTGCAACAGAAACTCGCCGCGTTCCACCGCAAGATCCAACTCAGACTTCAGCTGATCCTGCTTGTCGGACTCCTCCAGCATCGCGCGGTGGAACAGTGTCACGCGCCCCTTTCCCGCCTTTTTGGAGTGGTACATGGCGATGTCGCCAAAATGAAGAAGCTCGTCACTGCTCCGGAACGACTCTTTGCTCAACGCGATGCCAATACTCCCGCCGCTGCGCACTTCCTGTTCCCCCAGCTGGAACGGCGTCAGTAACGCCTTCAGCATCCGTTCGGCAACCAGGACGGCCTCTTCGGCATCGCGCAGGGCGCGTAGCAGAACCACGAATTCGTCACCGCCAAAGCGCGCCACCACGTCGTCGGGACGGGCACAGTTTCGCAGGCGCCCGGCAACGGCGCGAAGCAGTTCGTCGCCCACGTTGTGGCCGAGTGTATCGTTGATCTGTTTGAACCGATCTAAATCCAGAAATACGACGGCAAAAAGGGGCGCACTGTTCCCGCGCATCGCCTTTTCCTCCACCGCCATTTGGAGATGGCTGAGGAGAAAGCTCCGATTAGCCAAGCCGGTCAGGGGATCCTTGAATGTATCCGTCAACAGGCGCTTTTCAACCTCGATGAGCGGCGTAATGTCGCTGTGAGAGCCGGCCAACACAAGAGGTTCTCCATCGGCGTCCCGGATGACGGTTGCGCGCGCGAGAACCCACATGTAGGTCCCATCTTTCCGGCGCAACCGGTGTTCATTCCTGAACTGGGGCGCATCCCCGTGCAGATGGTTTGTGAGTTCCTCTCGCAACCGGGCGATGTAGCCGGGATGCACCCGGTTCAACCACTCATCCGGATGATGCTTCAATTCCGATCGGTCAAATCCGAGCAGACTGGCCCAGGCAGCTGAGAAATGGAAGACATCCCCTTTCAGCTCCCAGTACCAGAGTCCATCCTGCGTTCCTTCGACAGCCCGCTCCAGATATTCCCGTTGGAAACGATCGCCGGACGGCGCCTGCCGCGCTAATTCTATTCCTTTACGTCGGCGGCGATAGACGTTTGCTGCCGATAGCGCCGCGGCGCTGCCCAGAACTAACGTCCAGTACCAGAAGTCTTGCGCAGGCATCGAGTCGCGCCCCAACATCGCCCATCCCAAACTGGCCATCGCAAGGACCACCGAATGCCACCGTAGAGACACAGACGTGGCGCCGGAGACGAAAAACAGGAACGCAATCACTGCCACGGTGGCAGGTTTGTCCTCAAAATGAAGGCTGATAAAGGCGTACGCGAGGATGGAGGCGGCGATTGCCGTGATAGCGAAGGGAAGCGCCCGGACCGGGATCAGATCCCGCCGCAGCAGCCCCCAGGACACAAAGCACACCAGCCCCGTGAAGTAGGCGGCATAACCGGCCGGCCAGGCCGCTGACTCCGGACGCAAGAACACGGCGCCGCCAGAGATGGCAAGGTAGATGCAAACGATGACTGGTAAAAACGCAAGAAGGCGGGTGTTGACGGCCGCTTTCAGCTCATCCCCAGCAGGGGATGAACCGCGTATAATTCCCTCGGAGATGTGAGGGTCTAACACTGACATGAAACTACATTAGACACTACTGGCGAACTAATTGCCATAGGCCCAAAAACCCATTTACAATCACCCTTAAGTACCGGTCGGAGCTAAGTTAAATCACTTAGCCGTCGAGTGCGGGGTACTATTTACCAGCGCCCCGAAAACAATACAGCGCCTCGTCACTCCGCAAAAAGAACTCTCCTTCCGACAGCGCCGGGGTGGCATAGATGGGCTCGCCTATCTGCATGAAAGATAACACGTTCCACTCGCCGCCAGCGCGCAGAACGGCGGCGTTGCCATCCTCGCTGGCCAGATAGAGTTTCCCCTCCGCGGCAACCGGAGACGATGAGTACCCGCCGAGGGCCCCGGTTACCCTCCCAGTCTTGAGGACCCTTCCGGAGCTAACATCGATCGAAGTCAGGATGCCCCCGTTTTTAACAAAATACAACACACCTTCATAGACAAGCGGAGTGGGAATGACGCCGGTGAAACTTTTATCATAGCGCCATAGCTCTCTGGGGGCCAAGGCACCAGCGGCGTCATATTCCAGCCGGTAGGCGACCAGACAGTTAGGCCCCATGATCTCCTTTTGCTTGAGGTTCCATTCGTCCTCGGTGATCACCATGTCGCGATTCCCAGTGAACCTGGCAATCCCGCCAAGGAACGGCTCGTCCAGATATTCGTCCTTGGTAAGGCGTCCATCTTTGTTCTTATCCAGCTTCTCCAGACGCTGCGAAAACGGGGCCGGGGCATCGGAGCCATATCCCTGCACGTAGAGAACGCCATTGTCGATCACGGGGCTGCCAACAACGGTGGTAGGCAAGCCGCGTAACGTGCTGACTCGTTTTCCGTCGTTGAGCGAGTAGGCGCCCAACTGCCCTCGGCTGGCAGTGAGGAGATACGGCGTTTTGCCGGCCGGGGCATAGACCAGCGGGGTCCCCCAGGCTTCGCCCTCTTCCCGGTCCTTTTTCCATCGCAACTCGCCGTTACGGGCATCGAGCGCGGCGAGAAAGGAGCCCTCCACTTGATCGGCCAGCAGATAAAGATTGGCGCCGGCCAACACAGGCGCCGCGCCAAGACCCATGGTGGTGTTGAACGGACCCATTGGGGCCCGCCACAGCTCCTTTCCTCCCGTATCGTAGGCGACGAATCCGAAATCCTTGAAGAAGGAGAAGATCGTCTTGCCGTCCGTCACAGAGGCGATCGCGGCGGGGTGGTTGAGCCGGTTGGCGGAGAGTTGCGAAACCCGATCGACGGACCGCTCCCACAGCAGCTTGCCGGTTCGCCGGTCAAAGCATTGCGTATACAATTTCCCGTCGGCGTAGCCGGTAAGAATCACGTGGGACTTCGTCAGAATCGGAGATGATTTACCCGGCCGCACCGGGACGCGCCACGCCAGATTCGACTCTTTACTCAGCGCCTCCGGGTATCCGCTCCCGCTGGCGACACCGGAGCCGTTGGGCCCGCGAAAACGGGTCCAGTCCTCGGCAAATCCCGCGAGTGAGGCCGTCAGCATTACCGTGAGGCAGAAAGTCCGCATTTGGTCAGCGAGTCTATCACGCCGACGCCACCCGGTGCGCTCACGATCCGGGGAAACGAACCGCCGAAGCCGTATTCATCAGCAACTGAAAGTGTTGGGACAAGCGTTCCTCGGACGAAGTTTCAAAGTGCAATAGCACGGCGACGCGAACGCCCTGCACCACCGCGAGCAGCGTATGCCGACGCGCCCCTTCCGCGTCGTCGCTGATCACCACCTGCGCCATTACGGCCAGACCGTCTTCGGTCGTCCCGTGGTGTTCGGGCGAGATACGAACGACGCTCCGGCCGCGCACAGCTTCCCGCAGTTCGCCATAGAGAGTTCCCCGCAAAGTGACCGAAGGAGACCGGTACACGCGAAGTAGCGACTCTTCGATCTCCGGCTCCGGCGCCAGATACGCTTCCTGCTGCGGAGACTTGGCCCAGACGGGCCAGCCATCCGGTGCCGGCACAGTGCCGCCCAAACCGGTACCGCAAAGCACAGTCCGAACGGCGAGGAGCAGGATCAGAAGTCTCATGCCCTACATAGCGAAATGCGGGGGCAAAATCGCTCAATAGGCCAATAGATTCAGGGCCGCGCCGATTAGATCTTCCACTTGCGGGAGGATGTGATCTTCAAGCACTGGGCTGTAGGCAACCCAGGTATCCTTGGCGGCCACGCGCTTCACCGGGCCGTCGAGATGCTCGAACAACTCATCGGCAATACGCGCCGCCAACTCGGCGCCGTAGCCCCAGCTGAGCGTGTCTTCGTAGGCGACGATCACGCGATTCGTCTTCCGCACCGACAGCGAAATCGCTTCCCAATCGTAGGGAGCCAGACTGCGCAGGTCGATCACCTCAACCGTCCGCCCGTTCAGACGGCCTTCCACCTGTTGGGCCGCCAGCAGCGACTTCTGCACCAGCGCGCCATAGGTCAGGATCGTCAAATCCTTGCCCGTTTTCGCGATGCGCGCTTTGCCGAACGGAATAGTGAAATCCGGCCCCGGATGCGGCGAGCGATTGTACGGTTCGCGGTAGAGTTTCTTGTGTTCAAGGAACAGAACCGGGTCATCACTGCGAATGGCGGTACGCAACAGGCCAATGGCGTCGAGCGCGTTCGATGGGAACACCACGCGCAGGCCCGGGATGTGTGTGAAAGCAACTTCGCCGCATTGGCTATGGTAGATGGATCCGCCGGTAAGATATCCGCCAATCGGCACGCGCAGCACCGCCGGGCAGGAGAATCCGTTATTGGAACGCCATCGGATATTGGCCATTTCGTCGCGAATCTGCATCATCGCGGGCCAAATGTAATCGAAAAACTGGATCTCGGCGACCGGTTTCATGCCACGGGTAGACATGCCGATGGCGCGCCCGGCGATGCAGGCTTCGGCAATCGGCGTGTTAAAACAGCGTCTGCTGCCAAACTCGCGCTGCAGACCCAACGTCGCCTTGAACACCCCGCCTTTGCCCTTCACTTCGGCAAGGTTGGCATCGCGGGAACAGTCGGCGACGTCTTCGCCGAACACGATAACGCGCAGGTCGCGGGCCATCTCTTCGGCAAGGGTCAGGTTGATGGAATCCACCATCGTTCGCGGGTCGCCGGAGAAGTGCGGCTCGCACTCGAAGCGGTGGGAAGTCGGATCGACGGCCGGAGAATACAGGAACCGCATGGCGGTACCCAGATCGGGGGGCGGCGCCTGCAGTGCATACTCCGTCACCGCGTCGAGCTCCTGATCGATCTCGGCGAACATCGCGGCGATTTCAGATTCCTGCATCACGCCGTTTTCGATGAGCCAGGCCGGGTACAGCGTCAGCGGATCACGGAGCGCTTCGGCGGCCCGCTCGGCTTCGGTCTTGTAGTTCCGTTCGTCGTCGCTGAGCGAGTGGCTGTAGGGCCGAATGCAGTGCGCGTGGACCAGTGCCGGGCCGACTCCGGCGCGGCAATGGGCGGCCGCCTCTTCCATGGCCTTCCAGGATTCAACGAAATCCGACCCATTCACCTCCAGCCGCAGCAGGCTGGGAAAGCCGGACAGGAGCTTGGAGATATTGCCGCCCGGTGTCTGGTATTCCACAGGAACGGAGATGGCGAAGCCGTTATCTTCAATCAGGAAAATGATTGGTAGCTTTTCCAGGCAGGCTGCGTTGATGGCTTCCCAGAACTCGCCTTCGCTGGTGGCGCCATCGCCGGAGGTGACGAGAGTGACTTCATCGGAATCCGGATACATCAGCCGGCCGGCGTGGGCGCACCCGATCGCCTGGACATATTGGGACCCGGTGGGCGACGAACCGGTGACGACGTGCAGTTCGCGGGACGACCAGTGGGACGGCATCTGGCGGCCACCGGACTGCGTATCCTCGGCGGCGCCAACGGCTTGCAACATCATCATCTTCGGCGTGATGCCGCAGGAGAGCGCCAGAGCACGATCGCGGTAGTAGGGATAGAACCAATCGAACCCGGGACGGAGGTAGAGACCGGCCGCGGTTTGGATGGCTTCATGACCGGCGCCGGAGACCTGAAAATAGATCCGGTTTTGACGCTTGAGCACCACTTCACGGTCGTCGATGCGCCGCGAGGTTTGCATGATGCGAAGCGCCTGAATGAGGGTGGCTCGGTCCAGCTGCTTCATCGCGGAGCGGCTAAGACCAGACCCGTCGGCGGCGGCGGTCCGGGAACTCATAGGATGATTATCGCAAACGCCAGAGGGCCGCGGCAGTTGCTATCCTACTTGTTTGCCAACCATTGTTTAGTTCCTTCGTGAATTGACGGCCACTTGCAACGCAGTGATCGACGA